>NC_007626.1:1567500-1825000 GCF_000009985.1 Paramagnetospirillum magneticum AMB-1 | reverse complement strand
GGCTGTCCTCGGGCTATGCCCCGATCTCGGCCCTGATGGTCAATGAGCGGGTTTACGGCCCCGTCGCCGAGGAATCGGGACGCATCGGCGTGTTCGGCCACGGCTACACCTATGGCGGCCACCCGGTGTCGGCCGCGGTGGCGCTGGAGACGCTGAACATCTATGCCGAGCGCGACATCCTGGCCCAGGTGGCCGAGGTCGGCCCGGTGCTGCAGGACGGCTTGCGGGCGTTGCGCGGCCACCCCTTGGTGGGCGAAGCCCGCGGCGTGGGGCTGATCGGCGCCGTGGAACTGGTGGCGGACAAGGCCAACCGGGCCCCCTTCCCGCCCGAACTGGCCGTGGGCGCCCGGGTGGTGGCCAAGGCCCAGGCCAAGGGCGTGATCCTGCGCGCCATGGGCGACGCGGTGGCCTTCGCTCCGCCTCTGGTCATCTCGAAGGCCGATATCGCCGAGATGCTGCGGCGTTTCGGCCTGGCGCTTGACGAAGCTCATGGCGAGCTTGGACGCGGATAACTATGTGATACTTCAGTCGAAAGGCCCGGCGCATTACAGCTTGTACACTTGCGCCCCGGCTTTTCGATCCTCTAGGATCGGCGCACCGGCCCGAGACCCCGGAAAACACGGGGCCTGACGGGTCGAGGGAGGAGAGGAATGGATTACGAGCATTACTTCACCAAGCGGATCAGCGACCTCAAGTCCGAGGGGCGCTATCGGGTGTTCGCCGATCTGGAACGCCAGAAGGGCCGCTTCCCCATCGCCCTCAACTATCGCGACGGCGAAGTGCGCGAAGTGGTGGTGTGGTGCTCCAACGATTATCTCGGCATGGGCCAGCACCCGGAGGTGATCGCCGCCGCCCACGAGGCGCTGGAGCGCTGCGGCGCCGGCGCCGGCGGCACCCGCAACATTTCCGGCACCAACCATTATCACGTGCTGCTGGAAGAGGAGCTGGCCAGCTTCAACGCCAAGGAATCGTCGCTGCTGTTCACCTCGGGCTACGTGGCCAACCAGACTACGCTCTCCACCCTGGGCGCCACCATTCCGGGCTGCGTGGTGTTCTCCGACGAGCTCAACCATAATTCCATGATCGAAGGCATTCGCCACGGCCGCTCGGCCAAGCAGGTCTTCCGTCACAACGACCCCGAGCACCTGGAACAGTTGCTGTCGGCCTATCCGAAGGAGACGCCCAAGCTGGTGGCCTTCGAGTCGGTCTATTCCATGGACGGCGACATCGCCCCCATCGCCGAGATCTGCGACGTGGCCGAGGCCCACAACGCCATGACCTATCTGGACGAGGTCCACGCGGTCGGCATGTATGGCGCCGAAGGGTCCGGCGTGGCCGAGCGCGACGGGGTGCGCGACCGCATCACCATCATCCAGGGGACCCTGGCCAAGGCGCTGGGCGTGGTGGGCGGCTATATCGCCGCCTCGGCCTCCTGCGTCGACTATGTCCGCAGCTTCGGCCCCGGCTTCATCTTCTCGTCGTCCATGCCGCCGGCCACCGCCGCCGCCGCCCTGGCCTCCATCCGGTACTTGCGCGCCCATCCGGAGATCCGCGACCGGCACCAGGAGCGCGCCGCCACGGCCAAGCGCCTGCTGAGCGCACGGGGCATTCCCGTGCTGCCCTCGGTCAGCCACATCGTGCCGGTAATGGTGGGCAACGCCGCCCTGTGCAAGGAAGCCAGCGACCTGCTGCTCAACGAGTACGGCATCTATGTCCAGCCCATCAATTACCCCACCGTTCCCGTGGGAACCGAGCGGCTGCGCATTACGCCGACGCCGCTGCACGACGATGCCATGATGGCCCATCTGGTGGACGCCTTCTCGGCGGTGTGGGACCGGTTGGACCTGCACAAGGTCCACCACCCGAAAACCATCAAGGCGGCGGAGTAACGACAGCTTTTTGTCAGGCTGAGGCCGTACCCTGAATCAAGTCGAGCCGAATCGCTCCGGCATGCCCTCGTTGGAGCAATCGTTCGGTTTGGCCCTCCCAAGACGAAGCCGGCGGGCTCCCCAACTCCCGCCGGCTTCTATCTTTTTGGGGATGTGGCCCAAAATCTTCGCTTCGCGGCAGGGCGACCGCCCAGACCCGTTCGGAGGCGCAGCCTCCGAGCCACCAGCTTTTAAAAGCTGAAGGGTTCGGGAAGCTGTGCTTCCCGGTTGGGGGATCGGGGGCAAAAGCCCCCGAAGGGGAGCGTTTCCACGGCGCTTTAATACACGCCCTTGGAATTGAGGTAGATGGCCGATTTGCGGTCTTCGGCCAGGGTATGACCGACGATCCATTCCTGCAGGAAGGTCAGAACCTCGGCCTCGTTATAGCCGCGCCCTTCGGCCACCGCCGCCTGCAGCTCGGTCAGCTGTTCCAGCAGGCGGTTGTGGCGGGCGCGATGGCTGCTGAGGTCCGGATATTTGTAGCGGATCAGCAGCCCCTCTTCCTCGCTGAAGTGGAAGCGGGCGTATTCGCGCAGCAGGCCCATGGTCTCGGCCACCTCGGCATCGGGCGATTTGCGCTCCATCATGTCGAGGACGGAATTGCCGATCTCGAACAGCCGCCGATGATGGGAATCGATGCGTTGCACCCCTACGGAATATTCGTCGTGCCACTTGATCAGCACGCGGGCGTGCTCACCTGCCTCGACCATGGCCCGGGTCCGCTTGGTGCTGGCCTCGAACAGCTTCCAACGGACCGAGGGAATGTCGCGCAGGGTCTCGGCCGGCACCAGATAGACCTCGCAGCCTTCCAGGGCGCGGACACGCAGCAGGCTGGGAGTGCCGAAGATGGCCACCTCCTCGCCGAAGAAATCGCCGGGCTTGAGCGTCTCGAACATATGCTCGGCCAGGAAGCGGCCGGCGCTGCCCGATTTCAGCATGGCCACCAGGCCGGGGCCGGGCTCGATCACGGTGTCGGCGTCGACGGCCTGACGCTTCATGCCCTGGGCGATGCGGTTCAGCGACTTGGACGACACCACCTCGCCGAACAGCGAGGTCCGCAGCAGGAACTCGCGGTTCTCCAGCAGGCGCGACACGCCCGAGAATACGTCGTTGTACCGCACGAATTCGAGATAGAGCGAACAGGGAATGGCCAGGGCCTGCACGAAGCTGGCGGCGCGGTAGGTCTCGGATGCCGGCGTGCCGAACAGGCCCGACAGCTCGCCGATCAGTGCGCCGGCCGACAGGACCGAGCGCATCTCGATCTCGATGGGGATCATCTCCACGCTGCCCGACAGCAGCAGGTAGATCTGGTCGTTGACCATGCGCTCCTTGACCAGGATGGTGCCGGGATTGAACGTCACCACCGGATTGTTGAGCAGCACCCGGATCTGATGGCGGGGAATGCCGGGAAAATAGGCGTCCAGCGCCTCGAAGGCATAGGGCCAGATGAAATCATGGTTGGACGGGATCAGCACATCCACCGTGCCGAACGAGGCCGACGAGCCGATGGCCTTCTGGGCGCGGGTATTGCGCTGGGAGGTGTGGGCCAGGATGATCTTGCCCGACTTGTCGTCGCGGAAATCATAGGCGTCGCCGTGAATCATGCCGCCGCCCACGTCGATTTTCTTGACGTCGGCCGGGACCAGATAATCGGCGGCGACCTTGTCGTACATGGTCTGGCTGATGCCCGCCGCCTCGGGATCGTCGGTGACGAAGCCCTGCAGCACCGACAGGCGACAGATGTCGGCGAAGTGGGAATAGGTGCGATAGCCGCCCTCCCACATGGCGCGGAAGTGGAAAACGGTGGTCTCGACCGGATGGGGCGAGAAGACCGGCATCACTTCCAGCCCGTCGATGGAGTTCCATTCTCCCTCGATCAGGGGACGGACATCGAAATAGTCCGAGAACGCCCCTTCCTCGATGGAGAGCAGGGCCGCCACCTTCTTGGCCACCGAAGCGCGGACCAGGGGGGTCGAATAGTATTTCAGCTTGTGATCCGAACGGATCAGCGTGGTCAGCCCGGCGAAATGGTCATCGTGGGAGTGGGTATGGAAGATGCCCTCGATCTCATTGACGCCGATGCCCAGGGCATTCAGCGAGTAGAGAATGTTGGGACCGGCATCCACCAGATAGACCTTGCCCTGGAACATGACGATGGACGACATGCTGGGCCGGTTGATGTCCCAGCCATCGCCTTCGCCCGAATGGATGACGGCGAAATACTCGCGGCGCAGACGGTAAAAGCCCAGCGGATAGGGCGATTCGTAGGTCTCGAACGACGGCAGGTTCAGATCCACCACCGCCGTCTGGCCCTGATAGGTGAATTCGAAGACGTTGAACATCATGCGGCGGACGAAGACACCGTTGCGGATCTCCACCGGCTCGTTGTCCACCACCAGGGTGTCGAGCAGATCGCCGGGATGGCGGATATTGCCGAAGGCGAAGCGCAGCTTCATGCGCATCATCTCGCGGGCGCGCTCCGGTGTCTCGCCGGCCTCGACGATCTCTTCCTCGGTCACCAGGCCGTAATTGCCGCGGTAGATGTACTGCATCTGGGCCGACACCTGGTCGGCGCTGCCGATCAGCATGGGCTTGATGCCGGTATTGCCGGGATGATCTGGCAGGATCATGCCCTGGCGATAGAGCATCTGCAGGACGGGAAATTCAGCCAGGTTGGAAAAGCTGCCGTTCTGGACCATGGCGTCCGACAGCAATATGACGTTGGGCCCGGTCTCGAACGGAACGCCGTTGACCTCGGTGGAGACGATCAGCCCCCGTTTCATCAGATGCTTGACCGCGTCGGCGGGACAGCCGCACAGCACCGATACCCCGGCCTGGGCGGCTTCGATCCACCAGACGCCGGTCGTAACCTCGATTTTTCGCAGCAAAGGCATCGCCCCCTCGTCGTCGCCATGGGAGTCTGCACGAGGGGTTCCCGCCCGCCCAGCAAATCCATATTGCATATATAGCACGACCGGGCTGGCCAACCACCCCTGCACGCCGACATCTCGTCAGGCTTTACATTTGTCGTGCAATGACCTATCTCAAGTATGGGAATATTGCAAATGCGAGCTATTTGCAATATTCCTGTCGTGAGTTGAATCAAGCCCCTTCGGGGTGAAGCACGAGGCCCCAATGTTGGCATCAGCCGTCATCGTTTTTCGCGAGGTTCTGGAAGCCGCCCTGATCGTCGGCATTGTCCTGGCCGCCACCAAAGGATTGGCCGGCAGCCGCCGATGGGTGACCGCCGGAATCCTGGCCGGGCTGCTGGGATCGGCCGTCATCGCCGGCTCGGCGGAGGCTCTGTCCGATGCCTTGTCGGGCATGGGACAGGAGCTGTTCAACGCCTCCATTCTGGGAGTGGCCGTGCTGATGCTGGGCTGGCACACCGTCTGGATGAGCAGCCACGGCCGCGAGATGGCCGCCGAGATGAAGCGGGTCGGCCACGCCGTGGTGGTCGGCGCCCGCCCCCTGTCCGTCCTGGCGGTGGTGGTCGGCGTCGCCGTGCTGCGCGAAGGCGCCGAGACCGTGCTGTTCGTCTTCGGCATCTCCACGGCCGAGGAGGGCGGCAAGATGGCCACCATCGCCGGCTGCGCCGTGGGCCTGGGCGCCGGCATCACCGTGGGCACCCTGCTCTATCGCGGCCTGCTGGCCATCCCCACCCGTCACCTGTTCTCGGTCACCACCTGGCTGGTGACCCTGCTGGCCGCCGGCATGGCGGCTCAGGCGGTGACCTATCTGTCCGCCGCCGGCGTGATCGAGATGGCGCCGCAGCCGTTGTGGGATACCTCGTGGCTGCTGTCCGAGACCAGCATCGGCGGCCGCCTGCTCCACACCCTGGTGGGCTATATGGACCGCCCCAGCGCCGTCCAGCTGCTTGCCTATGGCGCCACCTTGCTCGGCATCACCGCCCTGGCGCGGGTGGCCGGACGGCAGCACGCCTGAGGGTCGCGCCATTCCCGGATTGAAGGCTGCGGAGAAACTCCGCTTCGGGGGCGTTTGCCCCCGATCCCCCAACCGGGAAGCACAGCTTCCCGAACCCTTCAGCTTTTTTGAAAAACTGGAGGTTCGGAGGCTGCGCCTCCGAACGGGTCAGGGCGGTCGCCCTGCCGCGAAGCGGGGCCTTTTCAGCCGCCTGCCACCCCCACAAAAAAACTCCCCGCCGAAGCGGGGAGCGATATCTCAGTTCCGTGCGATTTCCCGCCTTGCGGGCTGGGAAGGTTCGGCTCCGGCCGGGGTGGAGGATCCGGCCGGAGCCCGATGCGCCGCGGGAGGCGGAGGGGACTCCGCCGCCATCAGTTTGAGCAGCGCAACCTGCTCGTCCACCTTGGCCTGGATGTGGGCGAGCTGGTCGGGGGAAAGATGCCGGTACTTGCCGATCATCTTGACGTAGGCGGACACCGGATGGGCGTTGTCCGGCGAATGGGTGAAGCGCAGCCCGCTGGTATTGGTGTATTCCCACAGCGGATTGAAGTTGCTGTCCACGCTCAGGCGGCAGGCGTCGATCACCTTGGACGACGGAATGCGCCAGCCGGTGGGGCACGGCGAATAGATATGGAGGTAGGAGAAGCCCTCGAACGACGCCGCGATGGCGCGGTCCAGCTTCTCGTAGAGATCCTCCATGTAGCCGGTGGACGCCGTGGCCACATAGCGGCACTTGTGGGCCGTCATGATCAGCGGCAGGTTCTTGGCGTCCTGGGTCTTGCCCTGCATGTGCTCGCCCACCGGAGTGGTCGAGGTCCACGAGCCGTAGGGCGTGGTGCCCGAGCGCTGCATGCCGGTGTTCATGTAGCCTTCGTTGTCGACGCAGACATACAGCACCTTCTCGCCCCGCTCCGCCGCACCCGACACGGCATGGAAGCCGCAATCGGCGGTGCCGCCGTCCCCGGCCAGGGCCATCACCACGATGTCCTTGCGGCCGATGCGGTCGTAATAGCGGCGGATGCCCGACAGCATGGAGGCGGTGTTGGTCAGCAGCGGATGGAACACCGGAACCTTGGTGCCGGTCTTGCCGTTATAGCCCACCGAGCCCATGCCGGGGATGCAGCCCGGCGGGGTGGCCAGCACCGAATTACGGCCGATCTTGCGCATGGCGTGGCGCATGATCAGCTCGGAATTGCAGCCCTGGCAGCCCGACAGGCCGGGCACGAACAGGTCTTCCTTGGCGCCGTACTCGTTGAAGATGGAGCCCGCCTTGCGGAACTCCAGCGCTCCCGTCGGGCAGACCTTGACGCAGGCGGGGTCGCCGTCGCACTGGTCGCACTTGCCGACGCGGGCCACACTCTCGTCCACCGCGATACCGCCATAGGCGCAGCCGGCGGTGCACAGCAGGCAGTCCACGCATTTGGAGGCGTCCCAGCCGATGATTCCGTTGCCGCCATCCTTGTCCAGGGCGCCGGAGGGGCAGACCTGGACGCATTTGGGATCGCCGCACTGGCGGCACAGCGCCGTCTCGAAGCTGCCGGCCTTGGCGCCGGGAACGATGGAAATCCGGGACGCGCCGCCCTTGGCCTGGGAACAGGCCGTCATGCAGTCGCCACAGCCGTCGCAGAGCGAAGCCTTGAAGCTGATGCTGTCGAATGCCACGCCCATGTTTATCTCCACTGCTCGCTCATCAGGCGCCGCCCGGTTTCCACCGGCCGGGCCAGGAAGGCGTCCTTGCATTCGCTCAAATCCACCCGGCGGCGGATCAGTTCGCCCATGATGCCCACGTCGAAGGGTTCGTCGACGCTGGCGTAGCCCACCAGGCGGTTGCCTTCGAGGACCAGCCGGCGATAGGCGCCCGACGCCGTCTCGACCGCCTCGACGCCATCGGTGGCGGCGGCCCGGCCGATGGACAGCGCCACCCGGCCGAAGAAGCGGTAGGTGTTGACCGGCAGGCCGCCGGCGTAGTCCTTGCGGTAGGAATCTCCGGCCATGCCCTGGCCGGCAATCTTGCCCTGCTCCACCGCGGTGGGGATGATGCCGATCAGGGCCTTGTTGCCGCTGGCGAAGTCGGTGGCCTGGGCCACGTCGCCCGCCGCCCAGACGCCATCGATGTTGGTGCGCATGGCCTCGTCCACCACCACGCCCCTGTCCACCAGAACGCCCGAGCCCTCCAGCCAGTCGGTGACCGGACGGACCCCGGTGGCCACCAGCAGCAGGTCGGCCGCGATGGTGGTGCCGTCATCGACCATGACCTTGCCCGGCGCCACCTCGACCACCTTGCGCCCGAGCTTCAGCTCCACGCCGTGCGTGGTGAAGGCGTCCTCGATGCGGGTGCTGGCCTTGGCATCGAAATAGCCGGGCAGGACGTGGCCCTGCATCTCCACCACCGTGACCTTCAATCCGGCCTCGGCCATGTTCTCGGCGGCGTGCAGCCCCACCAGACCGGCCCCCAGCACCACGGCCGTTTTGGCCGCGCCCATGGCGCCGCGCAGGCCCTCAGCGTCGGCCAGACTGCGCAGCACATGATAGGTCACGCCGTCCAGCCCCTTGACCGGCGGAATGGCGGGCGCGGCGCCCGAGGCGATCAGCAGGGACTGGTAGCGCCAGACCTCGCCGTTCTCCAGGGTCACCGCACGCGCCTTGGCATCCAGCGACACCGCCCGCGCATTGGGCACATAGGCGCAGTTGTTCGCCGCGAAGAAGGCGGGATCGCGCAGCAGCACCTTGTCCGGCGCCGACCGTCCCGACACCACATAGGGCAGGATGGTGGGCGAATAGGGCAACCGGTCGTCGCGGGTCAGCATGGCCATGGAGCCGTCCGGGTCCACCAGACGGATGGCGCGCAGGGCTTCCAGCGCCGCATGGCTGGAGCCGACGAGAAGGTATTTGGCCTCGGGCATCATCGACCTCAATCGTTCTCGTTCAGCCACACGGGACCGGTGGCGGCTTCGCCCCCGGCCAGACGGAAGGTCCGGTGCACCACCTCGGCGAAGTGCTCGACGGTGATGTCGGCCCCGGCCAGACCGCCGATGAAGCTCATCATGGGGATACGGACCGGTTGGGCATACATGGCGGCCAGGACTTCCTGGTACACCGGGCCGCAGTTCCAGCCGAAGTTGACCGACCGGTCGACCACACCGACCGCCTTCACCCTGGACAGCGCCTGGGCGATGCGGGCGGCGGGAAACGGACGGAAGGTCTTGATCTTGACCAGACCGATCTTCTTGCCGGAAGCGCGGGCGTCATCCACCGCATCCTTGGCGGCGCCGGTCATGGAGCCGATGGTGACCAGGGCCACTTCGGCGTCCTCCATGCGGTATTCCTCGATCAGCGGCGACCAGTAGCGTCCGGTGCGCCGGCCCCAATCCTCGTGGGCTTCCTCGATGATCCGGAGCGCGTCCTGCATGCCGGCGCAGATGCCCTTGCGATACTTGACGAACAGCGAGGGACCGATGCCGCCGGCCCCGCCGGTCAGCGGGTCCACCGCCATGGGGCGCTCCGGGTCGAGACAGGCATGCCAGTTGACCTGCTTCTCGCCCAGGAAGGCATCGACGACCGACTGGTCGGGCAACTCCACCCGCGCCACGCCATAGGACAGGTAATTGCCGTCATGGTTGACGTTGACCGGCAGCATCACGTCAGGATGCTCGGCCACCTTGTAGGCGATGGGAATGGTGTCGAGGATTTCCTGCTGGGTCTCGCAGTACATGTGAATCCAGCCCACCTCCTTCACCGTCATGGCGTCCTGCTGCCCGCCCCAGACGCAGGTGGGTGACACCGCGTCGCGGGTCACCAGCGACACCACCATGGGCAGGCGCAGGCCCGGGGTGCGGAAATAGGGCTCGAACATGAAGGCCAGCCCCTGGGCCGAGGTGGCGGAATAGGTCCGCGCCCCGGCCAGGACGGCGCCGTGCAGCACCGACAGCACGGTGTGCTCGCCCTCCACGTCCATCAGGTCGGCGTCCATGCGGCCGTCGGCGATAAACTGGGCGAGATATTCCACCAGCGAGCTTTGCGGCGTGATGGGATAGACGGCCACCATGTCGGGACGCGACAGGCAGGCGCCCCAGGCCGCCGCCTCGTTACCGTCGCAGACGATGACCTTGCCGGTCGAAACCTTGTTCATGGTCAGCCCTCCGCCTCTTCAACCATCTTGATGGCGCGGTGCGGGCATTCCTCGGCGCAGATGCCGCAGCCCTTGCAATAGTCGTAGTTGAAGTCGAACCACGCCGCCTTCTCGACCACGCACTGCACCGGGCAATACAGCCAGCAGGTGGCGCATTTGACGCAGCGGTCGCGATCGACGATGGGACGCAGCGCCCGCCAGTCGCCGGTGAGCATGGTGGTGTACTCGGTGGCGATGGGACACATGTTGTCGGGAACATTGCGGAGGCTCATGCCACCTTCTCCTTGGCCAGATCGAGGATCTGGGTCTCGGCATAGCCGCGCCGCACCGCCTCGATATTCTGCTTGAGGCCGGCGTCGCGGAAATGGGTTTCCTCCAGCGCCTTCTCCAGCGAGTCCACGCTGACCAGCCCGGTAGCCTTGGCGAAGGCGCCCAGCATGATGGTGTTGGTGATCTGGCGCTTGAAGATGTCCATGGCGATGGTGATGGCGTTGCAGACCGCCACCCGTTCCACCACCGGCGGCACCTCGATCTCGCCCGGCACCTTGGAGGTCGCCAGAATCAGGGTGCCCCCCTTGGGCATGCCGGCATAAACGTCCACGGCGCGCACCACGGTGGGATCGATCACCACCACGATATCGGGCGAGTAGATATTCGTGACACGGCGAATCACCGTATCGGATAGCCGGAGAAACGCCACGACCGGCGCGCCGCGGCGTTCGAAGCCGAAAGCGGGGATGGCCATGACGTGACGGCCTTCCTCCACCAGAGCGGCGGCAAGAATGGCCGAAGCCAAGACGGCACCTTGTCCGCCACGGCCATGAAGACGCACTTCATGCATGGTTTCCCGATCCTCCCGATAACCTCTAAGCATCCTCCGGCTCGTTGCGGCCGGTTAATTCGGTACTTGATTACCTATTACAGTTTTCAGATGGCAAAAGCAAGTTTCGTATCACGTTGCATTGCGAAATCCGCATGGAGGGTTTCGCCCGGATCAGGTCGATTTTGCTGGATTTTGCAGTGCGGGATGAGGTAGCTACTCCTTCAGGATATGCCGATACCTCCTTAGGGTAGGTAGACATACTTAGAGGCTTGAAAATATGTACGAAACCGTGAGCAACTCGAACGCAACCAATGTGCGGAGCCTGATCACCCTGACCATCGTAGCGGTAAGCACTTTGGCCGTGGTGATCCTGTGTTCGCCGGCGGTGGGCCTGTACGAACTCGGCCCGGCGCAAAAGCAAATCGCCGCCAGCGGGCGCTGACGGCGATTGCTTTACTCCCAGCCGGAGCGGGGCGGCGTCACAGCCCCAGATAGGCTTCCTTCACCTTGTCGTCGTTGAGCAGGCGCGACCCCTGGTCGGTCAGCACCACCGCGCCGGTCTCCAGCACATAGCCGCGGTCGGCGATGGCCAAGGCGGCATAGGCGTTCTGCTCCACCAGGAAGATGGTCATGCCGCCATCCTTGAGCGCCTGGATGGTGCGGAAGATTTCCGCCACCAGCAGCGGCGCCAAGCCCATGGACGGCTCGTCCAGCAGCAGGACCCGGGGATTGGCCATCAGGGCGCGGGCGATGGCCAGCATCTGCTGCTGCCCGCCCGACAGGGTGCCGGCCGGAAGCTCCCGTTTCTTGTGCAGAATGGGGAACATCTCGTACATGCGGTCCATGTCGGCCTTGATATCGGGGCCGTGGCGGCGATAGGCGCCAAGACGCAGATTGTCCTCCACCGACATGGGGCCGAACACCTGGCGCCCCTCGGGGGACTGGCTGATGCCCAGCCCCACTCGGGCCTCGGGCGACATCTTGGTGATGTCCTGGCCGGCGAACTTGATGCTTCCGCCGGTGACGCCCTGAACGCCGGAGATGCAGCGCAGCAGGGTGGTCTTGCCGGCGCCATTGGCGCCCACCAAGGCCACCAGTTCGCCTTCCGCCACCTGGACGTCGATGCCCTTGAGGGCCTGGATGCGACCGTAATGGCTGGTCAGGCCGGAGATTTCGAGCAGCATTCCCGCCTCCATCAGCCGTGGGTGCCGAGATAGGCGCTGACCACTTCCGGATTGGCGCGCACCTCGGCCGGGGTGCCCTCGGCCAGCTTGCGCCCGTAATCCAACGCCGTGATCTGGTCGGAAATACCCATCACCATTTTCATGTCGTGCTCCACCAGCACCACCGTGACACCGGTGGTGGCGACCTTCTTGATGACCTCGTCGATCTCGCGGCTTTCGGTGGCGTTCAGGCCCGCCGCCGGTTCGTCCAGCAGCAGCAGCTTGGGCTGGGCCGCCAGGGCGCGGGCGATTTCCAGGCGCTTCAGCGCGCCATAGGGCATGGAGGCGGCATCGGCATCCAGGTACTTGCCCAGGCCCACGAACTCCATCAGCCCGGCGCAATACTCCCGACACTCGCGGTCGCGGCGCGTCACCTTGGGCAGGCGCAGCAGCGAGGGGAGGAAACGGCGGTCCAGATGCAGGTGATGGCCGACCATGACGTTCTCGATGGCCTGCATGTTGAAGAAGATCTGCAGGTTCTGGAACGTGCGGCTCATGCCCAGTTCGGCCAGTTCATAGGGCTTCATGCCCGAGACCAGCCGGTCCTGAAACAGGACCCGGCCCGAGCTGGGGGTGTAGACCCCGGTGATCAGGTTGAACAGCGTGGTCTTGCCCGCGCCGTTGGGACCGATGATGGAGTGGATGTGCCCCGCCTCCACCGAGAAGGTCAGGTCCTCGACCGCGTGGACGCCGCCGAATTCCTTGGAGAGCTTTTCGACCTTGAGCAGGCTCATTTCCCGGCCTCCCGGCGCTTGAGACTGGCAAGCAGGCTGGGCAGCAGGCCCTTGGGCATGAAGATCATGGTGCCCATCATGATGGCGCCCAGGATCATGGCTTCATACTGCTCCACCGCCGCCAGCACCTGGGGCAGCAGGGTGAGGATCACCGCGCCGATCAGGGCGCCGTAGATGGAGGCCATGCCGCCCAGCACTACCATGGTCACCAGTTCCACCGAATGGAAGAAGCTGGAGATGTCCGGGGTGATGAAGCCGTTCTTATGGGCGAACAGCGAGCCCACCACCGAGGCGAACACCGCCGAGACCACGAAGACCAGAACCTTGTAGCTGGAGGTGTCGACGCCGACCACCTCGGCCCCCACCTCGGAGCCGTGCACGGCCCGAAGCGCCCGGCCCACCGGCGATTCGATCAGGTTGAGCGACAGCCACACGGCGAGGACCAACAGCACGCCGGTCACCCAATACCACATCTGGTCGCCCTTGATGGTGAAGCCCAGCATCTTGAAATTGCCCAGGCTCATGCCGTCGGGACCGCCGGTGATGCCGGCTTCGGTCTTCAACACGATGTGAATGATGATGCCGATGCCCAGCGTCGCCATGGCCAGATAGTGGCCCTTGAGCTTGAGAATGGGCCGCGCCACCACGAAGGCCAGGATGCCCACCACCGAGGCCGAAAGGACCAGGGCGCCGATGGCCGGCACGCCGTAGCGTTCGGTCAGGATGCCGCTGCCATAGGCGCCCAGGGCGAAGAACCCCGCATGCCCCAGGCTGATCTGGCCGGCATAGCCGATCAGCAGATTCAGCCCGACGCACAGGATGGCGTTGAACATGGCGTTGACGCCGACATCGTAGAAATAGCTGTTGGAGAAGCCGAGCGGGGCGAGCGTGATGACGATCGCCAGGGCCGCCAGCCCTCCGGTCCGTGCTGTCTTGAGGTTCATGGCGTCACACCCGATCCGTGCCGCGCTTGCCGAACAGGCCGCTGGGCATGAAGAACAGAACGAAGAGAATGATGATGAAGGCGATGGCGTCCTTGTAGGCCGACGACAGATAGCCCGAGGCCATGGCCTCGGCGATGCCGACGATCAGGCCGCCGATGATGGCGCCCGTCCCGTTGCCCAGGCCGCCCAGCACCGCCGCCGAAAAGCCCTTGAGCCCCAGCATGATGCCCGCCTCGTAATTGGTGAAGGTGATGGGAGTGACCACGATGCCGCCCACCGCGCCCAGCAGGGCCGACAGCGCGAAGCTGGCCAGCAGCACCCTCTTCACCGCCACGCCCACCAATTGGGCGGCCAGGCGGTTGTGCGAGGTGCCCAGCATGGCCTTGCCGAACATGGTGCGGTTGAAGAAGTACCACAGCAGGGCGATGGCCACCGCCGAAATACCGAACACCCACAGGCTCTGGGGCATCAGGGTGGCTCCCATGACGGCGATGGGCGTCTCGCCCGAGAAGGCCGGCAGGGAATGGAATTCCTTGTCCCAGATCAGCTGGGCGGCACCGCGCATGAAGATGGAGGCGCCGATGGTGATGATGATGATGGTGACCACGTCGGCATTGCGCGCCGGTTCGATGGCGAACTTCTCCATGGCGACGCCCACCAGCATGGAGGCGGCCATGGCCAGGGGAATGGCCAGGTAGATGGGGACGCCCGCCGCGACCATGGTGGCGGTGGCCATGCCGCCGATCATGATGAACTCGCCCTGGGCGAAGTTGATCACGTGGCTGGCGTTGTAGATGATGGCGAATCCGAGACCGGCCAGCGCGTAGATCGCGCCCGAGGTCAGCCCGGAGAACAGATACTGCAGGAATGCGGCGAACATGCTTCCCCCAACTCTATCGGCGGGGTCGTCCGGCGGCCCGCCCCCGGACAGGGGGGGCAAGGCCGCCGGCAAACCATGGGATCAGTCGATCAGAACCCAGTCACCCTTGCGGATTTCCAGCATATGGAAAGCCGACGGCGACAGGCCCATGTGGTCGGTGGCGCTCATGGAGACCAGGCCGCCGGTGCCCACATAGCCCGAGGTCTTCTCGATCTCGTCGCGGACCTTGGCCTTGTCCGTGGACTTGGCCCGGTTGATGGCGGCGAGAGCGATCTGCAGACCGTCATAGGCGTGACCGGCGAAGGTCGAGACATCCGACTTGAAGGCGGCCTCGTAATCCTTCTTGAAGGCGGTCACCACCGGCTTTTGCGGGTCGGAGGCGGGCAGCTGCTCGGGAACCACCTGGCCGGCGGCCGGCAGGCGGATGCCCTCGGCCGCGTCGCCGGCCAGCTTGATGAAGTCCTTGGAGGCGACGCCGTGGGACTGATACAGCGGCAGGGCGATGCCCAGCTGCTTGAAGTTCTTGGTGACGATGGCCGGCCCCTGGCCGAAGCCGAAGTTGAACACCGCCTGGACGCCGGGGGCGTTCTTGATCTTGGTGAGCTGGGCGGTGACGTCGGGGTCCTTGGGCGAGTAGATCTCGTCGGCGACCACTTCGATGCCGAAGCTCTTGACCACGGCCAGCGACTGGTCATGGCCCGACTTGCCGAAGCCCGCATCCTCCGAGATCATGCCGATCTTGGTGATGCCGCGCTTCTTCATGTCCGAGAACACCTTCTCGGCCGCCATCTTGTCGGTGTGGGGGGTCTTGAACACCCACTTCTTCACCGGCTCGACGATGACCACGGCGCCGGCCAGCGAGATGAACGGCACCTCGTTGCGCTCGGCCAGCGGCACGGCGGCCATGGTGGTCGCGGTGGTGGAGCCGCCAATCAGCAAGTCGACCTTGTCGCTTTCGATCAGGCGCTTGGTGAAGGTGGAGGCCTTTTCGCCGGCGCCGCCGTCGTCATAGACCACCAGCTCGATCTTGCGGCCCTGAACGCCGCCTTCCTTGTTGATGCGCTCGACATACATCTCGAGCGTCTTCTTCTCGGGCTCGCCCAGGAAGGAGGCCGGACCGGTGACGGACAAAATAGACCCGATCTTGATGGGATCGGCCGCCTGGGCAAGCCCGGCGATGGTGGAGCAACCGGCGACGACGACAGCCGCCGCGCCCCATTTCATGAGGTTACGCATTCATTTTCCTCCCAGAAGCAGCTCACGGCTTGTCCCGCCGCGTAGCCTATCTAAGGGGCTATTTAACCCGAGAGCAATCCATTACGCCACGAAAAAATTGCGCATTTGAGTACCGGATTGCTTATTGACGGAAGACGAGCAATTTGCCGCCGATCTCCACCGACCGGCGGCAGCGCATTCTCATACAGAGGTATGCCTACCCGCCGGATATCCGTAATCGCCTTGAAACGATATGTAGCTTTTTGTAACTTACTTGTGGGGGATTAGTACCGTGGATCACCAGTCTTTGGAGGTCGGGAGCCCATGGGTAGCGGGGATGCATCGCTTGTTGAAAAACTGAAGCTGCAGCGGGACCGGTTCATCGCTTTTGCGTTTGCCGGCGCCGATCTGCTGTTGGAGATGAACGACGAGGACGTCGTCACCTATTCCGCCGGCGCGGGCGAAGCCCTGTACGGCATCTCGGATTCCGAGCTGCTGGGGCGGCCGCTGGCCGAGTTCATCTTCCAGCGCGACAAGGACAAGTTCACCGACGCGATCCAGCGGCTGCGCAATTCCGGGCGGCTGGATCACACGCCGCTGTCAATGGTCGGGGCTTCGGGCGCCGTGTCGCGCATGCGCATGGCGGGCATCAAGCTGCCCCAGTTCCCCACCGGCTATCATCTGGTGCTGTCGCGCATCTCGCCCCTGGCCACCAGCGAGAACGACCAGTCGGGCCAGACCGCCGACCCCCGGGTGCGCTTCGTCGACATGGTGCGCCAGCGCCTGAATGAGGCCAACCGCCTGGGCGAGGACTACACCTTAACCATGTTCGACCTGTCGGCCTCGAAGTTCGGCGGCACCGAGCCGGCGCTGCTGCAAAGCTTCTTTTCCACGCTCCATCACGCCCTGGAAGGATGCTCGGTCCGCCAGTCCTCGGCCGGCGCCCTCAACGAGCGGGCCTTCGGCCTGGTGCACGACCAGACAGTCAGTTCCGGCGATGTGCAGGAAAAGGTCAACGAGGTGTTCCGCCAGTTCAGCGGCAAGGTCAAGGGCGCCTCCCTGAAGATGCACAGCGCCTCGCTGGAGATGGACGATTCCGCCATGTCCGAAGACGATCTCGGCAAGGCGTTGAACTTCATCATCAACGGCTTCGTCAGAGACAGCGCCAAGTTTGCCATCAAATCCCTGGCCGAGGGCGCCAAGGTGGCGGTGGAAGACACTCTGGTGCGAGTGCGCAATTTCCGCAAGATGATCCGCGGCGACAAGCTGGCCTTCTTCTTCCAGCCCATGGTGAACGTCAGCACCGGCACCGTGCTGGCCTACGAGGCCTTCGGCCGCATCGCCCACGACAAGGGCTTCTTCGCGCCGTCGCAGATCATTCCCTTCGCCACCGACGTGGGCGTCATCGGCGAGTTCGACCTGATGGCGGTGAGAAAGGCCCTGGCGGCCATGAAGGCCGCCTCGGACATTTCGGCGCTGGCCAGCATCGCCGTCAACGTCTCGGGCACCTCACTGGGCAACCCCGCCTTCTATCACTCCCTGGTCAAGATCCTGGAGGAGAACAAGCCGGTCCTCGCTCGTCTGGTCCTCGAGATCACCGACGCGGCCCGCATCTACAATCTGGACGAAGCGCGGCGCCTGCTGGCCCGCATTAAGCGCCTGGGCGTGCGCCTGTCGCTGGACGATTTCGGCTCGGGCGGCGCCGCCTTCGACATCTTGAAGATCCTGCCCGCCGATTACGTCAAGATCGATCGCGACTACATTTTCGACGCGCGGGAAAAGCGCGGCCGCTCGGTGCTGCGCGCCATGGTCAGCCTCACCCATGACCTGGGCATGACCGCCATCGGCGAGTGTATCGAGGACAGCCAGATGCTGGCCGTCCTCAAGGACGTGGGCATCGAATACGCCCAGGGCCATTTCTTCTCGCCCCCGGCCTTGGATGCGGCGCGCAAGATCAAGTACTACAAGGACCATCTCAAGGTCGCCGAACCCTCGGCCGCCGAATAGCCCCGCCTTTCGCCGCCCAGCCCTGACGCCCAAGCAGCCCGGCAATGCCGCCAAGGGACTGGACCCCGCCCGGTGATCTGGTATTTTCCCTGACAGGCCGCAATCGCGGCGACGTTGTAGGGGCCTTCTGTCATGCATGATCCGTTGAACGCGTTCGCTCTGGGTGGTGACGTCTATCTGAACGGGGCCGAGACCGGCCCGCTGGCTGGCCTCACCTTCGCCGCCAAGGACGTCTTCGACGTCGCCGGCTATGTCACCGGGGCGGGCAATCCCGACTGGCGCCGCCTGGCCGAGCCGGCCAAGCACACCGCCTGGGCCATCGGCACCTTGCTGGAGTCCGGCGCCCGGCTGGTGGGCAAGACCCATACCGACGAGCTGACCCGCGGCATCTTCGGCGACAATTCCCATTACGGCACCCCCGACAACCCCCGCGCCCCCGGCCATGTGCCGGGCGGTTCCTCCAGCGGATCGGCGGCGGCCGTGGCCGGCGGCCTGTGCTCCATGGCGCTGGGCACCGACACCGCCGGATCGACCCGCGTGCCGGCCTCGTTCTGCGGCGTGTTCGGCCTGCGCCCCACGCTCGGCACCATCCCCATGGACGGCGTGCTGAGCCAGTCCAACACCTTCGACACCGTCGGCCTGCTGGCCGATGACCCCGAGATTCTCGCCAAGATGGGCGAGGCGCTGCTGCGCAAGAAGATCAAGGACACCCGCCCTGCCCAGGTGGTGGTGCTGGAAGACGCCCTGGAAGCCTCGGACCCGGCCGTCGCCGCCGCCATCGAGGCCGCCCTGCCCCGCATCAAGGAGGCCGTCGCCCCCATCGTGCGGGGCCGCAAGCTCTCGCCCGTGCCGCTGGCCGACTGGGTCGAGCACCAGAACGCCATCCAGGGCCGCGAGGCCTGGGAGACCTTCGGCGAGTGGATCAACAATTCCAATCCCCGTTTCGGCTTCGAGGTAGCGGACAACTTCCTGCGCGGCTCCAAGGTCTCGCAGCGCACCCTCTCGGCGGCCCGCGGCTTCCGCCTGCGCGCCAAGCGCTGGGTGCAGGAGGCGCTGGAGGGCAATGCCATGCTGGTGCTGCCCACCACGCCGGTGACCGCGCCGCCGGTGCATTCCCCCCGTTCGGTCATGTGGGAAATCCGCCACCGCATCGTCAGCCTGACCACCATCGCCGGCATGGCCGGCTGCCCGCAGATCAGCCTGCCGCTGTGCAAGGTCGACGGCCTGCCGGTGGGTCTGTCGCTGATCGGCCCGCGCGGCTCTGACGCCCTGCTGCTGGCGGCGGCGCAGCGGATCGGCAAGGCCTGAGCCCTTCGGGGCTCCCGCCCCCCGATCTGGGAAAGATGGCCCCGGTTGGAGGCGATGCCTCCAAACCTCTCTTTTATTTGCAAATATAAAGGGGGTCCGGGGCCTCGCCCCGGATGGGCTTGGGCGATAGCCCAATAATGTCCTAAAACCCCCGAATCCACCGCGGCCGCACGCCAGCGCCCTCGTCCAGGGCGGCGTCGATGCGGGCCAGCAGCTTGCCCTTGTCCTTGGGCAGATTGCCGGCAAGGGCCAGGGCATTGCTGGCATGGTTGGAGCGGAAGATCACCGGGGATGGCGGATCGAGGCGCTCCAGCAGGCGGCGCAGTTCCACCAGCACGCCACGGTCATCCTGCCACTGGAAATCCTCGCCGAAGCGCTCGAAGAAGCGGGGCGCCACATTGGTCTCCAGCCCCAGTTGCAGGGTGGAGAGATAAGTGGGCGGCGCCCGGTTGACCAGTTGGGCGGTGCCCTCCATGTGGTCCTCCCAGCCGCTTTTGCCGCCCAGGCCCAGGATCACCGTGGCCGAGACCTTGAGGCCGCAATCGCGGGCCTTGAGCAGCGCCCCCTCCATCTGCTTGGCCGAGCCCTTGGCGATGCGCTTCAACAGCGCGTCCGCCCCGGTCTCGATGCCAAGATAGACCAGCCCCAGGCGCTTGGACTTCAACAGGGCGATGTCCTCGGGGCTCTTGCCCAGGATATCGAAGGGGGTGGCATAGGCCGAGATGCGCTGCAACGCCGGAAAGCGCCGCGCCAGATGGTCGCAGATGGCCACCAGGGTCCCAGTGGGCAGGCAATAGGCGTCGCCATCGGCCAGGAACACCCGGTGGGCCTCGGGCCATTCCCGCGCCGCCGCGTCGATATCGGCGAAGACCTCGTCCAGGCCGCGCGCCCGGTAGGTCTTCTCCTTGTACATGGAGCAGAAGCTGCACTGGTTGTAGCGGCAGCCCAGCGTCGCCTGGATGATCAGGTTGTCGCCTTCGGACGGCGGCCGCCACAGGGGAAAATCATAGTCAAGCACGGCCGTTCTCCGCCCGCTTGTCGCGCAGGGTGACAAATTCCTCGGCCGCCGTGGGATGAATGCCCACGGTGGCGTCAAACTGGGCCTTGGTGGCGCCGCATTTCAGCGCCACGGCAAAGCCCTGGACGATTTCAGGGGCGTCGGCCCCCACCATGTGGACGCCCAGCACCCGGTCGGTGGCGCGGTCGACCACCAGCTTCATCATGCTGCGCTCCTCGCGCCCGGCCAGGATGTTGCGCATGGGCTTGAAGCGCGACAGATAGACGTCGACGGCGCCGTAGCGCTTGGTCGCCTCGGCCTCGGTGAGCCCCACGGTCCCCACCGGCGGCAAGGAGAACACCGCCGAGGGGATGTTCTCGTAATCCATGGGCGTCGTCTGGCCGGAAAAGGCGGTGCGAACGAAGGCCATGGCCTCGGCGATGGCCACGGGGGTGAGGTTCACCCGGTCGGTGACGTCGCCCACCGCCCAGATATTGCGCACCGAGGTCCGCGACAGGCCGTCCACCATGACGGCCCCCTTGGAATTGAGCACCACCCCGGCCTTTTCCAGGCCCAGCCCCTCGGTGTTGGGCACCCGGCCGGTGGCATACATCACCAGATCGGCGTCCAACGTCTGGCCGTCCGACAGTTCGACACCATAGCCATGGCCGTGCCGCCGGATGGCCCGCACCTGGGTGGTGGTGCGCAGGTCGACGCCCTTGCGGGTCATTTCCTCGGCCAGGGTGGCGCGGATATCGGCATCGAAACCGCGCAGCAGGGTATCGCCCCGCAGCACCAGGGTGACGGCCACGCCCAGGGCGTTGAAGATGCCGGCGAATTCCACGGCGATATAGCCGCCGCCGACGATCACCACCTTCTCCGGCAACTGCATCAGGTCCAGCGCCTCGTTGGAGGTAACCGCGTGCTCGATGCCCGGCACGTCGGGCAGGGCCGGACGCCCGCCGGTGGCCACCAGGATTGTCTCGGCGGTCAGCACCCGCAGGCCCACCTGCACCGTATGGGCGTCGAGCAGATGGCCCTTGCCCTCGACCACGGTCACGCCGGATTCCTTGAGCAGGCGCAGATAGACGCCTTCCAGCCGCTGAAGCTCGGCATTCTTGGCGACCACCAGGCGGGCCCAGTCGAAATCGGCGCCCTCCAGGCTCCAGCCGAAGCCCAGGGAATCCGTCAGGTCCTCGGCGAATTTGGCGCCGTAGACCAGCAGCTTCTTGGGCACGCAGCCGCGCATGACGCAGGTGCCGCCCACCCGGCTGCTTTCCACCACCGCCACCTTGCGCCCGGCCGCCGCCGCCATGCGGCTGGCCCGCACGCCGCCGGAACCGGCTCCCAGGGTGATCAGGTCGTAATCGTAGGCGGCCATGGGAAGTCCCCGGTTGCTGCAATGCGGTCGTCTCAATCAACTTGGCATGCCGGAACGGCCATGCCAAGGTGCCTGGAGAATAGTTGACCAGGACAACAATGACTGCAACCTCGGAGCACCCCCTCGTCCGCCGCCTGCCCTTCCACTACGCCTGGGCCATCGTCGCCGCCGGCTGCATCGGGCTGTTCGCCGCCCTGGGACTGGGGCGCTTCGCCCTGGGCATGCTGCTGCCGTCCATGGGTCAGTCGCTGGAGCTGTCGCGCAGCGAGATGGGCTGGATCTCCACCGGCAATTTCATCGGCTACATGGCCGCCGTGACCCTGGGCGGACGCATGGTCGCCCGCTGGGGGGCGCGCAACACCGTGGTGGCGGGTCTCGGCCTGGTGGCGCTATCCATGATGGCGGTATCGCGGGCCGAGGGATTTCTCCAGGTTCTGGCACTTTACGTGGTGACCGGATACGGCAGCGGCGCCGCCAACGTGCCGGTCATGGGGCTGATCGCCCACTGGTTCGGCCGAAGGGTGCGGGGCCGTGCCGCCGGTTTCGTGGTGATCGGCTCGGGCTTCGCCATCATGACCGCCGGCGTCCTGATTCCGGCCATCAATGCCGCCCATGGGGCTGAGGGCTGGCGCTTCGCCTGGCTGGTGATCGGCCTGATGGTGCTGGCCACCGCCCTGATCGATCTGCTGGTGCTGCGCAATCATCCGTCCGAGCTGGGCCTTGCGCCGGTCACCGGTGCGCCGGCCGCCGGGGCGGGCACGCCGGCTCCCATCTGTGCCGCCGCCCCGTCGCCCTCGGCCAAGCGCCGCATCCTGGCCCATCTGGGGGCGGTCTACGCCGCCTTCGGCTTCACCTATGTGATCTATGCGACCTTCATCGTCACCGCCCTGGTGCAGGAGCGCGGCTTTCCCGAATCCACCGCCGGCATGTTCTGGTCGTGGATCGGCTTTCTCTCCCTGGCGTCGGGACCGGTGTTCGGTAGCCTGTCGGACCGCATCGGACGCCGCGCCGGGCTGATGATCGTCTTCAGTTGTCAGGCCGCGGCCTATGTCCTGGTGGCGCTTCCCCTACCCGAGCCGTTCCTCTACGCCTCCATCGCCCTGTTTGGGCTGGTGGTCTGGGCGGTTCCATCCATCATGGCGGCGGCAGTGGGAGATTATCTGGGGCCGGAGCAGGCGGCCTCGTCCTTCGGCACCATCACCCTGATCTTCGCGCTGGGCCAGATCTGTGGACCGGCGGTGGCCGGCTGGATGGCCGATGCCTGGGGCAGCTTTTCCGGCGCCTTCGCCATGGCGGCGGCGGTGGCCGGTCTGGGCGTGGCCGGCGCGGCCTTCCTGCCCAATCCAAAGAGGCATTGAGCCCCGTCCGCCATCCGTCACCCCAAGGCGCGGCCTCAGGGTGACGGCCTGCGGTCCGCTCAGTCCCCGGCCAGTTCGCCCATGGCCGCCTGCAGGTAGTTGGGCAGGCCCATGGAGGCGATCAGGCCCTGCTGGTTTTCCAGCCAGTCGATGGCCTCTTCCGCCTCTTCCAGGATTTCCGCCAGTTCGTGCCGGGTGACGAAGTCCTGCTTCTCCTCGGCCAGGGCGATGCCGGCGACCAGGACGCCGCGCTCCTTCAGCATCATGGCCAGATCGTTGGCGATGATCTCGGGCACGTCCTCGCCGATATAGAGCTTGCCCAGGTCCTGCAGGTTGGGCAGGCCTTCGAGGAAGAGAATGCGCTCGATCACCTCGTCGGCGTGCTTCATCTCCTCGATGGACAGCTTGTAGATGGCCTTGCCCAGGTCCTTCAGCCCCCAGTTCTTCAGCATGCGGGCATGCAGGAAGAATTGGTTGATGGCGGTCAGCTGGACCTTGAGGACCTCGTTGAGCGCCTTGTTGATGGCCTTGTCGCCTTTCATGACGCGCCTCCGGTCAGGCTGCCCGCCGCCGATTGCAGGTAGTTCTGCAGGCCCAGGCGCTCGATCAGGCCCATCTGCTGCTCCAGCCAATGGGTGTGATCTTCCTCGGTGTCGGAGAGCAATTCGCGCAGAATGGCGCGAGTCTCGTAATCCTGCTCCTTCTCCACCAGGGCGATGGCGGCGCGCAGCTCGCCCACCACCATGATCTCGTAGGCCAGATCGTTCTTCAGCATCTCGGGCACATCCTTGCCGATGGACAGCTTGCCGCGCTTGCCCACGTCGGGGGTGCCTTCCAGGAACAAAATGCGCCGGATCAGCTTGTCGGCGTGCTCCAGCTCCTCCTCGCGCTCATGGGCGATGCGCTCGTACAGGCGGTTGAAGCCCCAGTTGGCCATCATCCGCGAATGGGCGAAGTACTGGTCGGCGGCGGTCAGTTCCGCCGTCAGCAACTTGTTGAGACAATCGATGACCTTCTTACTGCCCTGCATGGTCTGCCCTCCGGAAAATGTTGGGCCGATGATGGGGCGCGCCGATGGGTTCAGCAAGTTTTTTCGTTTAGTATCAATAAGAACGCCATACATCTAAGACTTATTCGCGGGCCTGATCCGCACCAGGATATCCACCCCCTCCACCTCATAGCCCGGCGGCGGCGGCGGCAGGTGGTCGAGATCGGGCTGGCGCCCGTCGATGTCGCTGAGGCGGCCGGTGGACAGGTCGAGGAAATGGTGATGCCCTGCCGGGCTGGTGCAGAACCAGGTCCGTTCGCCCAGGTCGACCCGCCGTACCAGCCCCGCCTTGGCGAACTGGTTGAGGATGTTGTAGGTGGTGGCCAGCGACAGCCGCAGCCCCACCTTGGCCGCCAGACGGTGCATCTCGTCGGCCGAGACGTTCTCCGCCCCCAGGCCGCGCAGCAATTCGACCATGCCCTGGCGCTGGCGGGTCGGCCGCAGCCCCGCGTCGCGGAGAATCAGTTCGGAAGAGGCACCGGACGAGATCATAGTCAACACTGCGATTGCGATTTACTCGCAACAAATAGCGTGGAAGCCCCTCTTCCGCAAGGGACTTTTCCGGCTCAGGCCTCGTCCTGCCAGCGCCGGGCGATGATGCCGGCGGCCACCAGCTGGATCAGGTGATAAAGGATGGTCGGTGCGATGATCAGCCCCAGGGCGGGCGAGGCGCCGAACATGATCTTGGCCATGGGCACGCCGGTGGCCAGCGACTTCTTGGTGCCGCAGAACACCCCGGCGATCAGGTCCTCGCGGTTGAAGCCCAGCGCCCGGCAGGTCAGCCGCAGCAGGATGAAGACGAAGGCGAACAGCACCGCCGCCCCGCCCACCGCCTGGGCGACGAAGCCGCCGCCATGCCCCGCCCACACGCCCTCGGCCACCGAATCCGAGAACGAGTTGAAGACGATCAGCAAGATGATGATGCGGTCCAGCGACTTCAGCCATTTGGTGTTGTGCTCGATCCAGCCCCGAACCCAGGGCCGCAGCACCTGGCCCAGGATGATGGGCAGCAGGACCAGCAGGACGATCTTGAGCAGCACCCGCCCCAGATCCAGCGACGCGCCGCTGGACGACAGGTACCAGTTGACCCACAGCGGGGTCAGCACCACGCCCAGCAGGCTGGACAAGGTGGCGTTGAAGATGGCTCCGGCCACGTTGCCCCGCGCGATGGAGGTCATGGCCACCGAGGACGAGATGGTCGACGGCAAGGCCGCCAGGAAGAAGAAGCCCAGCATCAGATCGGGGTCGATCTTTCCGCCAAAAGCCAGGGCCGCCCCCCAGGCCAGGACCGGGAACAGCCCGAAGGTGGAGATCTGGACCAGCAAATGCAGGCGCCAGTTCACCAGACCGGCCTTCATGCGCTCGGGCGGCAGGGTCAAGCCGTACAGCAGGAAGACCAGGGCGACGCCATAGCCGGTGATGGCGTCCATGGCGAGATAGCCGCCGCTCTTGCCGAAATCGGGCAACAGCCACGCCAGCCCCACCATGACGATCAGGCCCAGCAGGAAGCCGTCGATACCGACGCGGGCGAGAAGCTTGAACACGCGGAACCTCCAGGCGGCGGAACGGTGCCCCGGGTTATCCCAACCCCGCCCTCCAAGGCAAGGACTTCGAGATCATCGACTTTTGTCTCGGTCTCTGGCATGACGGAAGGCATGAAACCGCCAGTCTCCAGGCCGCGCATCCTCAATCCCGACGGGTCGAGCAACATCGCCCGCCTGGGCCTGGAAAAGCGTGGCTGGCTCGACGACCATTACCACCACTTGCTGACGGTCTCCTGGCCCGGGTTCTTCGCCGTCATCGCCGGCCTCTATCTGATGGCCAACGCCCTGTTCGCCCTGGCCTATCTGGCCTGCGGCGACGTCATCGAGAACGCCCGGCCGGGATCGTTCACCGATGCCTTCTTCTTCAGCGTCCAGACCATGGCCACCATCGGCTATGGCAAGCTGATCCCGATCGGACCGCTGGCCAACACCCAGGTCACCCTGGAGGCGCTGTGCGGCATGCTGGGGCTGGCGGTGGCCGCCAGCCTGATCTACGCCCGCTTCACCCGCCCCACCGCCGGGGTGCTGTTCAGTTCCTGCACGGTGGTCACCGAGTTCGAGGGCAAGCCCACCTTGATGATGCGGCTGGCCAATCTCAGGGTCGAACAGATCATCGAGGCCGACGTCCATCTGGTGCTGGTCCGCAGCGAAATCAGCCAGGAAGGCATGCTGTTCCGCCGGTTCCACGACCTGCAGCTGACCCGCTCGCACTCGCCGATCTTTTCGCTGTCGTGGACCATCATGCACCCCATCGACCACCACAGCCCGCTCTATGGCGAGACCGCCGAGACCCTGCGCCACAGCCATTCCGAACTGCTGGTGCTGTTCACCGGCCATCACGAGGCCTTTGCCCAGGATGTCCACGCCCGGCATGCCTATTCCTGCGACGAGATCATCTGGGGCGGCCGGTTCGTGGATGTCTTCACCACCCTGCCCGACGGCCGCCGCGCCCTGGACCTCACCAAGTTCCACGAGATCGCCCAGTGATCAGGATGATCCTGGCTGCGGTCATGCTGCTGCTGTGCCTGCCGGCCCGGGCCGAGGAGGTCGAAGGCAACCGCATCTTCATCGAGTTCTCCTACGACCCCAGCACGCCGGAACTGGAGGCCGCCCAGAAATGGGGCCGCGCCCACTACGCCAAGGCCAAGGCGGCGAGCCGCCCCGTCCGCCTCAGCGTCGGACGCTCACGCGGAACCACCCTGATCAGCCTGGAATCCGTGGCCATCTGCGATCGGGTCAAGGCCTGCCCGCTGCTGGTGTTCCGCGACCTGACGGCGCGCCCCATCCTGGAAACCAGCTCGTTCCAGAACGTGCTGATCGAATACCGCGACAAGGAGATCTTCCTGGTCATCCGCCTGTGGGAGGAAACCACCGAATGCCGGATCACCGGCATGGGGCGGGCCAAGTGCAGGAAGGTGCCGAAGAAGGCGGGGCTTTAATCCATCGAAGAAACTGGAGGTTCGGAGGCTGCGCCTCCGAACGGGTCTGGGCGGGTGCCCAGCTGCGAAGCGGGGTTTTCCGCAGCCTTCTAGCGCCGCTTGTCGAACACCACGACCTCGCCGTCGCGGCCCATGTTCAGCATGATGCGGGCACGTTCTTCCAGCATATCGGGGTCCAGGTGATCGGGGCGCAGAAGCTGCACCCGGTGTTCCATCTCGGTGCGTTCCGACGCCACCCGGGACAGATGCATCTCGGCCTCCAAAATCTCGGCCTGCAGACGGAAATAGGCCAGCACGCCACGATCACCTTCCACGGTGTGATAGGTGAAGTAGGCCACGGCACCAAGCCCGATCATCGGCCCGACGACGCGACGGCAGCGGCTGAGAAGTTCCTGCAACATGCAGCGGATGGAATCACACGCGGATTCACGGCGTCAACACATGCATTCACACAGTGTTCACTTTTCCACCCGCCGAGTCGACAGTGTTGCAGAAATGACTCACTTTCCGTGGGTTACGTGAAGTCCTTCACATCCGACCGCAGGAAGCGAGATCAAAAAAACCGCTCCGCCGCCCGACCGGTTCTCCACCCGGATGGAGCCCCCCATGTCCCGGATGATGCCGTAGGACAGCGACAGTCCCAGCCCCAACCCCTCGCCCACGTCCTTGGTGGTGAAGAAGGGTTCGAACACCCGGTCGGCCACGTCGGAGGTCAGTCCGGGACCGCTGTCGGCGACGGTGATCACCACGTCTTCGCCCACCGCCATGGCGTCCACCTGGATGCGCCGCGCCGGACTTTGCGCCACGGCGTCCACGGCATTGGCCAGCAGGTTGACGAAAACCTGATCCAGCCGGCCGGGGTCGCCGGCCACCATTAGTCCCTGGGGCGGCGCCCAGACCAGGTCCACGTCGGCCTGACGCAGCCGGACCGCCAGCAGCGCCACGGCGCGGCTGACCGAGGCGGCGGGGTCCATGACCTGGGAGGCCACCGGACTCTTGCGGGCGAAGACCCTCAGATGGCGGATGATGTCGGCCATGCGGCGGCACAGGTCGTCGATCATGGTCAGGTTGGCGCCGGCCGTCTCGGCATCGCCGCGCTCGACAAAGATGCGGGAACTGGCCACGAAGGTCTGGATGGCCGCCAGGGGCTGATTGAGTTCGTGGGCGATGGCCGTGGACATCTGCCCCAGGGCCGCCATCTTGCCGGCATGGATCAGTTCGTCCTGGGTCTCGCGCAGATGGCGCTCGGTGCGCTGGCGCTCGACGATTTCGGCGCTCAGCGCCTCGGTGCGCTGGGCCACCAGCCGTTCCAGGGTTTCCTTGGCGTCCAGCTTGGCCTTCAGCACCAGACGCCGCTGGCGCAGATAGAGCAGCAGCAAGATGAAGGCGACCCAGCCCAGCCCGGCCAGGGCGGCGGTGGAGCGCACATTGCTTTCCATGACCTCCCAGTCGGCGAGGTAGTGGATCGCCCACCCCTCCTCGTCCAGGGCCTGAGATTGGGCCACGAAGGCGGACTCGCCCACCTGTTCCAGCCGGGCGGTCTCGCCCAGTTGCAGCAGCGCCTGCCGCTCCAGCGGCCGCAGCGGCACCGCGCCATAGCGCTGGGTCGCGTCGAGCTTGCGGCGCAACTCCGTCGTCACCGGGCCGTCGACGGCATATTTCCAGAGCGGGCGGCTGGTCAGGATCACCATGCCGTCCTCATCGGTGACCATCACCGCGCCGTCGCCACCGCCCCAATCCTCTTCCAGGGTTTCCAGGTCGATCTTGACCACCACCGAGCCGATGATCTCGCCCGAGGCCGTCCGCACCGCCGAGGCGAGAAAATAGCCGGGCAGCTTGGTGGTCACCCCGATGCCGAAAAACCGGCCGGTTCCGGTGGTCATCACCTGGGTGAAATAGGGGCGGAAGCTGTAGTCATTGCCCACATAGGAGGTCTCGGTGCGCCAGTTGCTGGCCGCCACCGTCACGCCGCGCCTGTCCATGACGTAAAGCGAGGCCGAGCGGGCGCCGGCATTGATGGTCTCCAGCTTGGCGCTCAGGGCGGCGGCCTGGGACGGATGCCCACCCAGCACCTCGATCACCTCGCGGTCCAGCGCCATGGTGGCTGGCAGATAGGAAAAGCGGTCCAGCGCCGCTCGGATGGTCGAGGCGTAAAGGCCCAGACGCTGCTGCCCCATGACCAGGGCGCCGTCCAGGGCTTCAATCCTGGCCCGCTGGTACACCCAGGCCACCACCAGCCCGCCCAGCAACGCCGCCAGCAGCAGCAGCGGGGCGACAGGGTGGCTGGGACGCGCGGAGGGTGGAGCGGCGGGCCGGGTCATGCCCTCAAGGCAAACACGGCAGCCCCACCCCCGGCAATTTGATTTTCATCCCGGCTGCGGTATGGTCCTGACATGAGCGCCGGTCAGATTCTGTTCGTCGACGACGAAGAACCCATGCGGATCGCCGTCAAGCAATGGCTTGGACTGGCGGGATTCGACGTGACCGTCCTGGCCCGGCCCGAAGGGGCGTTGGGCCGGCTGTCCCGGGACTTTCCCGGCATCCTGGTCAGCGACGTGCGCATGCCGGGCCTGGACGGCATCGGGCTTCTGAAGGCGGCCCAGGCCCAGGACCCCGATCTGCCGGTAATCCTGGTCACCGGCCACGGCGATATTCCGCTGGCGGTGGAAGCCATGCGCGAAGGCGCCTACGACTTCATCGAAAAGCCCTTCGCCCCCGAGCGTTTGGCCCAGGCGGTGGGCCGCGCCTGCGAGAAGCGGCGGCTGGTGCTGGAAAATCGCCGCCTGCGCGCCCTGGGGGCCGGCGACGACATGGCGCGGCGCCTGATCGGCCCGTCCCAGGCCATGGAGAACGTCCGCGCCCAGGTCCGAGAACTGGCGCCGCTGCCGCTCAACGTGGTGATCTTCGGCGATACCGGCTGCGGCAAGGAACTGGTGGCCCGCTGCCTGCACGATTGCGGCCCCCGCGCCGCCCGGCCCTTCGTGGCGGTCAACTGCGCCGCCATCCCCGAAACCATGTTCGAAAGCGAGTTCTTCGGCCACGAGGCCGGGGCCTTCACCGGCGCCGCCCAGCGCCGGGCCGGCAAGGTCGAGCACGCCCATGGCGGCACCTTGTTCCTGGACGAGGTGGAAAGCATGCCGCTGGCGCTTCAGGCCAAGCTGCTGCGCGTGCTGCAGGAACGCTGCATCGAACCCCTGGGCGGCAACCGCACCATTCCCGTCGACCTGCGGGTGATCACCGCCGCCAAGGCCGATCTGCTGGCCGAAGTCCGCGCCGGCCGCTTCCGCGAGGATCTGTATTACCGCCTGCATGTGGCGGAAATCCGCTTGCCCCCCCTGGCCGAGCGCCGCGAGGACATCGTCGCCCTGTTCGAGAGCTTCGCCGCCCTGGCCGCCAATGCCCACGGCCGCACGCCCCCGACCCTGACCGAAGGCAATGTGCAGGCCCTGCTGGCCCATGACTGGCCGGGCAATGTGCGGGAATTGCGCAACGAGGCGGAACGCTTCGCCCTGGGCCTGGGGCTGCGGGCGGCGGCGCCGGTCGCGGCGGAAGCCCAGGGGGATGGATTGCAGGCCAGCGTCGCCCTGTTCGAGCGCCAGCGCATCGAGGCGGCCTTCATTCAGGCCCAGGGGGATGTCGCCGAGGTCATGCGCCTGCTGGACCTGCCGCGCCGGACGCTCAACGAGAAGATGGCCAAGTACGGCATCGACCGCCGTCGCTTCCTGGGCTGAAAAGGCTCGCCGGTCGCCTGTGACCGGCGAGCCCCTCCCTCATTTGGTATTAACGGTCAGCGACTTGCACGTGGCGTAGGAATTGGTCGACTTCGAGCAGCCGGCCGCATCGTTGAACGGCTTGCACGAGGTGACGGCCGTCTTGGACGGGCAGGCCTGGTTGACGTTGGCCTTGCAGAAGGCCTTGGCCGCCTCCTCGCAATTGCAATGGCCTTCCGAGGTGAAGTCGTAGTCCAGGCGGGCCTGGATGCAGACATCTTCCACGCGGCAGGTGCCGTTGTTCTCGGCGCACCAGATGGTCTTGCACTGGGCCAGGGCCGCCTCGGGCGAGGTGCCCGGACTGGCGGCAAGGGTCTGCAGCACGCAGGCCGCCTGCAGGTCCAGCACTTCATCCTGCACCAGTTGGTCGTCGGTATAGGCGGCGGTCGAGGTGGCGGTGGCGGCGGGAGTGGCGGGCGCCTCCGCCTTGGCCGCCTTGGCGTCGCCGGGGCAGCGCTGATAGGTAGTCACGTCCGGGTGGTTGGTGGCCACCCACGGAATGGCCGGCTTGCCCGTGCGGATCAGGGTTCCCACCGTGCCGGGACGCGGCGTGGTGGAGGAGCCGATCATGGTCGCCCACACCTTGAGGGCATCGGACCCCGCCACCTGGAGGGGAACGGTGGTGGCGCCGGTGCGGCCCGCCGGATAGACCAGCAGGTCAAGCAGCGCCTGATCGTAATTGGGCGGAGTCGCCGACGAGAAATACTGGGTGGTGTTGGCGATATAGGTGCTCTGGCCCGAGCCGGGAGCGGCGATGGGATGGACGTCGACGATGGTCTCGTAGAGAAGCGGATCGACGATGCCGACCCGGCTCAGCACCTGGGTCCAGCGGGCCATGGTGAAATTGCTGAGATAGTCGGCGCTGCACAGGGCGTCGCTGGGCGGATAGTTGAGCAGCATCACCGCCTTCTGGTTCACCATCGGCAGACCCAGCGGCAGATAGAAGGCCCAGGGCGAAACTCCCGGCGAGGGATCCCAGCAGCCGGTCGCCCCCTTGCACTTCTGCGCCCCGGTCCAGCCCAGCCCGGCATGGGCGGAATCCATGAAGGCCGGCAGCATCTTCACGTAGCCCGCCGCCTGCTTCAAAGCGGTCGAATCGCTGCTGCTCAGCGTCACCAGCGCCTTGCCGTTCGTCACCACCACGTCATCCACCTGGGCGGCGATGCCGTCACGCTGCAGCGAGGTGGCGGTGAACTGCCGGATGGACTGCTCCAGGGTCTGGGGAAAGTAGTTCTTGCTGGTGTAGTAGCTCGGCATCGAGCTGTCCTGACCATTGGGATAAAAATGGATCAGGTTGGGATTATCCAGGATGATTTTCACCGAGTCGGCCTGGGCCGCCCCGGGCGCCATGGCCAGCAACGCGGTCGCCACGACCGCCCCCATTAAGAACCGCATGCGCACCCTCCATCGGCTGATGTCTAGACTCGCGGCCGCATTCCGGCCGCGTCGAAGCGTCATGGCAAATTCGGGACAACCGGCCCCCGGGACATTTCCCAATGGACGGCATGCATTTCCCCACGACATGCTCTTGGTAGCATAGACTCGCTTTTCAGTTTCCGGAAGTCGCGGTAATTGACGATTTTAGTTTCCATCGGTTGTGGACCGTATCGGCGGAATTCCGCCGATACCCCAGGAGCGCATCGGCGAAGAACCGCCGAACACCCCGCACCCCGATAAATTTTATCGTTGATTTTCAACGAGATACACCAAGGGCGCCATTTGGCCCGCCCCTTGCGTTTGCCCTCCGCAAAATCGCCCGCGCCCTGCGGGCCAATGTGGGAGGACCGAACGTTGAGTCACATGGATACGACCATAGCCCCGGCCCCAGTCACTCCGGTGACCGGCAGCCACGACATGGAGAGCAAAGACACCAAGGGCAAGATCCTGATGGTGTTCAAGGGCTCGGTGGGCAATCTGGTGGAATACTACGACTGGTACGTCTACTCCGCCTTCTCGCTGTATTTCTCCAAGTACTTCTTTCCCGGCGACGACCCCACCGTGCAGCTGCTCAACACCTCGGCCATCTTCGCCCTGGGCTTCTTCATGCGTCCGCTGGGCGGCTGGCTGCTGGGCACCCATGCCGACCGCAAGGGGCGCAAGGCGGCCCTGCTGGTCTCGGTCAGCATGATGTGCGCCGGATCGCTGATCATCGCCGTGATGCCCGGCTACAACAGCATCGGCGTGGCGGCGCCCATCGCGCTGATCCTTGCCCGCCTGCTGCAAGGCCTCAGCCTGGGCGGCGAATACGGCTCGGCCGCCACCTATCTGTCGGAAATCGCCACCAAGGACCGGCGCGGCTTTTATTCCAGCTTCCAGTACGTGACCCTGATCATGGGACAATTGCTGGCGCTGGGCGTGCTGATGGCGCTGCAGCGGGTGTTTCTCACCACCGCCGAGCTGGAAGCCTGGGGCTGGCGCATTCCCTTCGTCATCGGCGGGCTGTGCGCCATCGTCGCCATCTACCTGCGGAGCTCCATGGAAGAGACCGAGTCCTTCGAGCACCACAAGGGCGACCGGGTGGGTGAAAGCCGCATCCGCGCCCTGATGCGCCACCCGCGCGAGGTGCTGACGGTGATCGGCCTGACCATGGGCGGCACGGTGGCCTTCTACACCTTCACCACCTACATGCAGAAATATCTGGTCAACACCGCCGGTTTCTCCAAAAGCGACGCCACCATGATTTCGGCGGCGGCCACCTTCGTCTACATGCTGATGCATCCCCTGGTCGGCCACATTTCCGACAAGGTGGGCCGGCGCGCCGTGCTAATCGCCTTCGGCGTGATGAGCACGCTGTGCACCGTGCCGATCCTCACCGCCCTGGGCCAGACCCATGATTCCGTCACCGCCTTCTTCCTGGTGCTGTCGGGACTGACCATCGTCTCGGGCTATTCCGCCATCAACGCCGTGGTCAAGGCCGAGCTGTTCCCGGTGCAGATCCGCGCCCTGGGCGTCGGCCTGCCCTTCGCCATCGGTGTGTCGCTGTTCGGCGGCACCGCCGAGTACATCGCCCTGTGGTTCAAGAGCATGGGCAACGAGACCTGGTTCTACTGGTACGTGACCGGCTGCTGCCTGTGCGGATTGCTGCTGTTCGTCGGCATGAAGGACACCAAGAAGACCTCGCTGATCGACCAGGACTGACCCTCCTGTCCCCCGGCGGCTCCAGCCCGGAGCCGCCGGTTTTTTCATTTTCCAAGGACAGCATCATGACCGGACCCTTGTCGCATCTTCGCGTTCTCGATCTCAGCCGGGTTCTGGCCGGTCCCTGGGCGGGCCAGTTGCTGGCCGACATGGGGGCCGAGGTCATCAAGGTGGAGCGTCCGGGCGAGGGTGACGACACCCGCGGCTGGGGGCCGCCCTTCTTGAAGGACGGCCAGGGCGGCGACACCGGCGAGGCCGCCTATTTCCTGTCGGCCAACCGGGGCAAGCGCTCGGTGACCATCGACTTCACTCAAGCCCAGGGCCAGGAACTGGTGCGGCGTCTGGCCGCCAGATCCGACGTGGTGCTGGAGAATTTCAAGGTGGGCGGCCTGGCCAAATACGGCCTGGACTATGCCAGCCTGAAGGCGGTCAAGCCCGACCTGGTCTATTGCTCCATCACCGGCTTCGGCCAGGACGGACCCTATGCCCAGCGGGCCGGCTACGACTTCCTGATCCAGGGCATGGGCGGGCTGATGAGCCTGACCGGCGAGCCCGGCGGCCAGCCCATGAAGGTGGGCGTGGCGCTGACCGACATCTTCACCGGCATGTATGCCGGCTTCGCCATCCTCGCCGCCCTGGCCAAGCGCGACCGCACGGGCGAGGGCAGCCAGATCGACCTCGCCCTGCTGGATGTGCAGGTGGCGGTGCTGGCCAATCAGGCCACCAATTATCTGGTGGGCGGCGCCACGCCGAAGCGGCTGGGCAACGCCCATCCCAACATCGTGCCCTATCAGGCCTTCGCCACCGCCGACGGCCATATCATCCTGGCGGTGGGCAATGACGGCCAGTTCCGCCGCTTCTGCCACACCGCCGGGCGGCCCGAACTGGGCGCCGATCCCCGCTTCGCCACCAATGTGGAGCGGGTAAGGAACCGCGCCGAGCTGGTCCCCCTCCTCGAAGCCCTGCTGACGTCGCGCCCCTCCGCCCGATGGATCGCCGAACTGGAGGAGGCCGGGGTGCCCTGCGGCCCCATCAACGATCTGGCCAACGTGTTCGCCGATCCCCAGGTGATCCATCGCGGCCTCAGGACCCGCCTGGACCACCCCCTGGCCGGCGGCATCGATCTGGTGGCCAACCCCATCCGCTTCGACGGCGCCCAGGCCCTGTCCGACCGCGCCCCGCCCCTGCTGGGCGCCGACACCGCCGAGGTGCTGGGCGGATGGCTGGGGATGGGGGCGGACGAGATGGAACGGTTGAGGGAGAACGGGGTGGTGTGAGGCCACCCCTCGGTTTTCCACATATAGACATAACCCAATGGTATGCGCTCTCATGGTGCTGTAATCGCCGCCAAGGGAGGGATGGCATGGCCGCACCCCATGTTCGCCTGATGGACGTTTCGGCAGCCGGCTTCACCCCGCGGAGGGCTGGTCGGGGGCCGGACCGGACTCCACGCCAAACCCTGTCCGAATTCGAACGTGCCCAGGTGTGCAGAATCGCCGCCGAGGGTGCCGCCCTGGCCGCCGATGTGGTTCGGTGGCACAGCGACAGTAAGGACGCCTTCCACGGCGACCTGGAACTGCACCTCTCTCACGGCCTGGGAGTGGCCGCGCTGGGAGCGCTGGTCATGGAAATTTTGGCGTGGACACGGCTGCTGGAGCCTCCGGATGTCCCTCCGACCACTCTGCGCACCGCCCGAGAGGTCATCGAATCCCAAGATCCGACCGTGGACCCGTCGGTGCTGGATTACCACGCCCGCGCCATGCTGCAGCAGGCCCTGACCATCAAGGCTAAGGCGCGCCAGGTATCTCGGCTCTGGTAGTCTCGGCCGGCGAGACCGCATCCATCTTGCGGCAGACGGCGCCGACATCGCAGATGGCTTGCTGGCCGTTCGACACCACCATCAGCCTCCCCTCGCAATAAGCGATCTGGGCACGCGCCGCCGCCAGCCGGGCGGAAAGGTCGGAGCGCCGCCGCTCGTCATCGGCCGCCGATAGATCCCGCATCAGCGATATTGCCAGATGGCGAGCCCTCTCCAGCCCCTTGCAGGGGGGCCCATATCCCGGATCACCCATGCCGCGCCTCCATGACTTTCATCATATGCCAATGTAATGAAGTCCCAGCCGCCAGACAATCACGGAAGATTGCCGGATGGCGGAAACTTGCTTTCCATTGATGCATAAACTCTTTTCACCACCCCCATCTCCAGCACTCCACCGAGGCATGGGCGGATTCGGAGGCAAGGTCCGCTTTGCCTTGGTTACGGTGTTCACCCTACCCTCACCACCCCACCCGTTGGAGTTGGCACGGCATTTGCGGTGACTGCGACGCACAACCGAGAAAAAGAAGATTCGGGAGGCCTTGGGGAGACTGAGCGGCAGGGGCATGACCCCCAGGCCCGCGCATGGCTCCGCGATCACCCCTCCCGGACTTTCGACAGCCCGACGCGCCAGCCAAGGTGGGGGACAATGTACGACGATACCGAAATTTCCCGCGAGATCGCGAACCGGTTCAATCTTGAACGCCGCGACTTCCTGAAGTTCTGCGCCGCCATGGCCGCGACCATGGGCCTGCCCAAAGGGGCGGAGGCCGAGATCGCCCAGGCCATCACCGCCAAGGAGCGCCCCAGCGTGATCTGGCTGCACTTCCAGGAGTGTACCGGCTGCACCGAATCCATGCTCCGCGCCGAGCATCCGACCATCGAGAAGCTGATCCTGGAGATCATCTCCCTCGATTATCACGAGACGCTGTTCGCCGCCGCCGGCCATCAGGTCGAGGCCGCCCGCGAAGCCGCCATGAAGAAGAACTGGGGCAAGTACGTCCTGGTCATCGAAGGCGCCATCCCGGTCAAGGACGGCGGCATCTACTGCAAGGTGGGCGGCAAGACCGCGCTGCAGCTGACCAAGGAATGCGCCGAGGGCGCGGCGGCCGTGATCGCCATCGGCTCCTGCGCCTCGTGGGGCGGCATGCCGTCCACGCCGCCGAACCCCACGGGCTCGACCGGCGTGCCGGAGATCCTGGCGCCCAAGCCGGTGGTGACCATCCCCGGCTGCCCGCCCAACCCCTATAACTTCCTGTCCACCGTGGTCCACTTCCTGACCTTCGGCAGCCTGCCGGCGGTGGACGACAAGGGCCGCCCGAAATTCGCCTATTCCCGTCTCATCCACGAGAATTGCGAGCGCCGCGCCCATTTCGACGCCGGCCGCTTCGCGCTGGAATTCGGCGACGAGGGCCATCGCAAGGGCTATTGCCTGTACAAGCTGGGCTGCAAGGGTCCCGAGACCTACGCCAATTGCCCGGCCATCCTGTTCAACGACGTGGGTTCGGGCTCGTGGCCGGTGGGCACCGGGCATCCCTGCATCGGCTGCACGGAAAAGGGCATCGGCTTCCACAAGCCCATCCACGCCCTGGCCGAGTTGCAGAACCAGCGTCCGCCCGTGGGCTATCCCCGCGTGGTCGAGGAGCAGGGCGTCGGAGCCTCCATCGGCGCCATCGCCACGGTGGCGGCGGTCGGTGGCCTGGCCATCGGTGCCGGCGCCAAGCTGGTGGGCAATCTGGGCAAGAGTGAAAACGGCCAGGATTCCGGGAAACAGGGGTAATCCGCCATGACCATCACCAGACGCAATTTCCTGGCGACGGCGGCGGCGGGCGGAACGGCGGCAGCGGCCGCCTGCGCCACCCTGGCCCCCGCCGGCGCCGAGGCGCGGGAAAGCCATAAGGTTCCCGACAACGCCGTCGGCCTGCTCTACGACGCGACGCTGTGCATCGGCTGCAAGGCCTGCATGTCGGCGTGCAAGGAGGCCAACGACCTGCCGCTGGAAGACACCATCGGCGAAAAGCTGTGGGACACGCCCCTCGAACTGTCGGGCAAGACCTACAACGTCATCAAGGTCTACCAGTCGGGCACCATGGAGAACAAGGACAAGGCCGAGAACGGCTTTGCCCATATCAAGCGCTCGTGCCTGCACTGCGCCGACCCGTCCTGCGTGTCCGCCTGCCCGGTTTCGGCCATGCAGAAGCGGGCCACCGACGGCGTCGTCACCTACAACAAGGACGCCTGCATCGGCTGCCGCTATTGCGTCGCCGCCTGCCCCTTCGGCGTGCCCCAGTTCCAGTACGACACGCCCAAGCCGGAAATCGCCAAGTGCCAACTGTGCAAGCACAGGATGGAACAGGGCAAGTATGCCGCCTGCGCGGAAAGCTGCCCCACCGGCGCCACCATTTTCGGCTCCTACGCCGCGCTGTCGGCCGAGATCGACCGCCGCCGCGCCATGAAGCCGGGTGAGCCCAACCTGTTCCCCCGCCGCACCCCCGAATCGGGCGACATGCACGAAAAGGCCGCGCCGGAATACGTGGACTATGTCTACGGCCAGAAGGACGCGGGCGGCACCCAGGTGCGCTACCTGTCCGGGGTGGCCTTCGACAAGCTGGCCCTGCCCATGGGCCTGCCGGAACGGGCCTATGCCGCCGATTCCGAGACCCTGCAGCACACCCTGTATGGCGGGATGATCCTGCCGGTGGTGGCGCTGGCCGGTCTGGTCACCGCCGCCTGGCGGGGCTCCAAGGACCACCACGACGACGATGAGTTCGACATGTTCGACCATCCGGAAGGGGGGCACAAGTAATGGTCAATCACCCCATCCCCAGCCAGGTGATCAGTCGCCTGAAAAAGGGTAAGGCCAGCCCCACCGCCATCGGCGGCTCGCTGGTCACCCCCTTCACCATCGTGCTGGCCGTGCTGATCGGCATCAGCCTGTTCTTCATGGCCCAGCGCTTCATCTACGGCCTGGGTGCCGTCACCAACATCAACAATGGCTACCCCTGGGGTATCTGGGTGGTGTGGGACGTGGTCATCGCCACGGGCTTCGCCTGTGGCGGCTATGCCATGGCCCTGGTGTGCTACATCCTGAACCGGGGCGAGTACCACCATCTGGTCCGCCCGGCGCTGACCGCCTCGCTGTTCGGCTATTCCCTGGGCGGCGCCTCGGTGCTGATCGACCTCGGCCGCTACTGGAACTTCTGGCACATCCTGTGGCCGGGCTATGCCCAGCCCGGTTCGGTGATGTTCGAAGTGGCCGCCTGCATCAGCTGCTACATCCTGGTGCTGTGGATCGAGTTCTCGCCGGCCTTCCTCGAGCATTTCGGCTTCAAGAACCTCAAGGCCAAGCTGAACAAGGTCATGTTCTTCTTCATCGGCCTGGGCGTGCTGCTGCCCACCATGCACCAATCCTCGCTGGGATCGCTGCTGGTGGTGTTCGGCTACCAGATCCACCCGCTGTGGCAGACTCCGCTGCTGCCGCTCCTGTTCCTGCTGACCGCGGTGTGCATGGGCTTTGCCATCGTCATCGTCGAGGCGACCTGGGCGGCGGTGGGCTTCAAGCGCGACATCCATGACGAGCTTCCCATGCTGTCCAAGATCGGCAAGATCATCATGGGCATCCTGGTGGCTTATCTGGTCATCCGCCTGGGCGACCTGGTGGTCAGAGGCGCCATCTTCAAGGTGTTCACCTCCGGCGTGAAGAGCGTGATGTTCCTCATCGAGATGGCGGTGTTCATCTATCCGATCGTGGTTCTGTCGTCTCCCGCCAACCGCAAGCGGCTGTCCAAGCTGCTGGCGGCGGCCATGAGCATGCTGACCGGCGCGATCTTGTACCGCATCGACGCCTTTCTGGTGGCCTACGATACCGGCCCCGGCTGGCATTACTTCCCCAGCGTGCCCGAGATGATGGTCACCATCGGCGTGATCGCCATCGAAGTGCTCGCCTATATCATTTTCGTCCGGAAATTCCCCATTCTTCCCGGCCACTCGACCCCTGCGGCCGCCGAGTAAGGAGACCTGAGCAGTGTCCAAGAGAATCACCATCGATCCCATCACCCGGATTGAAGGCCATCTGCGCATCGACGTCGAGGTCGACGGCGGCAAGGTCACCAAGGCTTGGTCGTCGGGCCAGATGTGGCGCGGCGTCGAGCTGATCCTGCTGGGCCGCGACCCGCGCGACGCCTGGGCCATCACCCAGCGCATCTGTGGCGTGTGCACCACCGTGCACGCCATGACCTCGGTCCGCGCCGTCGAGAACGCCCTCAATCTGGAAGTGCCGGTGAACGCCCAGTTCATCCGCAACATGATCATCTCGGCCCACGCCATCCATGATCACATCGTGCACTTCTACCACCTGTCGGCGCTCGACTGGGTGGACGTGGTCAGCGCGCTGAAGGCCGATCCGGTCAAGACCGCCCAGCTGGCGGAAAGCCTGTCCGACTGGCCGCTGAACGGCCGCCACGTCATGACCCAGACCCTGGAAAAGCTGAAGACCTTCGTCGGCAGCGGCCAGCTGGGTCCGTTCACCAACGGCTATTGGGGCCATCCGGCCATGAAGCTGTCGCCGGAAGTCAACCTGCTGGCGGTGGCCCACTATCTCCAGGCGCTGGACGCCCAGCGTCACGCCAACAAGATCGTGACCCTGCTGGGCTCCAAGTCGCCGCACATCCAGAACGTGGCGGTGGGCGGCGTGTCCAACCCCATCGCCACCGACAGCCAGTCGGTGCTGACGGTCGAGCGTCTGCTGGCCTTGAAGCCGCACATGGACGCGCTGACCGACTTCATCAACAAGGTCTATCTGGTGGACATCGCCGCCATCGGCGCCTTCTACGCCGAATGGACCAAGTACGGCGCCGGCGTCACCAACTACCTGTCGTGCCCCGACTTCCCCATGGACAGCAAGGGCACCCAGTTCCTGGTTCCCGGCGGCTACATCCCCAACGCCGATCTGGCCCAGTACAAGCCCATCACCGCCTTCGGCGACGCTTACCTGCGCGACGGCGTCGAGGAAGGGGTCAAGCACGCCTGGTACGAATATTCCAAGCCCGGCCCGCTGCACCCCTACAAGGGCGAGACCAAGCCCGCCTACACGGACTTCCAGGATGACGGCAAGTATTCCTGGCTGAAGGCGCCGACCTTCTACGGCAAGCGCGCCCAGGTGGGTCCGTTGGCCAGCGTCCTGGCGGGCGTCGCCGCCGGCCACCAGCCGACCATCGGCTACGCCACCAAGGTGCTGGACACCGCCTCGTCGCTGCTGGGCTCCAAGATCCCGCTGGCGGCGCTGCACTCCACCATCGGCCGCCATGCCGCCCGCGCCGTGCGCTCGGGCGTGATGGCCGAGGTCATGGTGCAGAACTGGCAGGCCCTGATCGACAATATCGGCAAGGGCGACACCAAGACCTTCAACAAGCCCACCTTCCCCAAGGGCGAGGTCATGGGCTACGGCTTCCACGAGGCTCCGCGCGGCCTGCTGTCCCACTGGACGGTGATCCGCGACGGCAAGATCGCCAACTACCAGTGCGTGGTGCCCTCCACCTGGAACGCCGGTCCCCGTGACGACAGCGACAATATCGGCCCCTACGAGGCCTCGCTGATGGACAACCCCATCGCCGATGCCGAACTGCCGCTGGAAGTGCTGCGCACCGTCCACTCCTTCGACCCCTGCCTGGCCTGTGCCGTGCACGTGGTCGAGGACAACAAGGAAGTGGTGCAGGTCAAGGCTCTGTAAGTGTAAAATCCCCCTCCCGTCACCCGGCGGGAGGGGGTCTTTTTGTCTCGAGGAAGCCCATGCGCATCGTTGTTCTCGGCGTCGGCAACATCCTGCTCTCGGACGAGGGAATCGGCGTTCACGCCGTCACCCGGCTGGAAGAGCTTTACGATCTCCCCGCGGAGGTCGAAGTCATCGACGGCGGCACCTCGGGCATGGATTGCCTGGATCAGGTGTCCGAGGCCGATCACCTGATCATCGCCGACTGCATGCGCTCGAAGAAGGAGCCGGGGACCATCACCCGGTTGACCGGCGACCAGATTCCCGCCTTCTTCAAGACCCGCATCTCGCCCCATCAGGTCGGCCTGTCCGACATGCTGGGCGCTTTGAATTTCCATGGCCTGATGCCCAAGAACATCGTGCTGTTCGGGGTCGAGCCCCTGTCCTTCGACCTGTCCATGGAGCCCACGCCCACCGTGGCCGCCCGCCTGCCTGAGCTGGTGGAGCGGATCGTCGGTGAACTGGCCGCCATCGGCGTCGCAGTCGGCCGGAAGGCCGCCTGACCATGTGCATGGCCGTGCCGTCGCGGATCACCGCCATCGACAACGGCGTTGCCACGGTCGAGGCCTTCGGGCAGTCGCGCACCACCAGCCTGATGCTGCTGGCCGACGAGGTGGTGGTGGGCGATTTCGTCATTCTCGGCCCCGGCGGCACCTTCGCCGCCGAGAAGGTCGAACCCGAGATGGCCGCCGAGACCCTGGCCTATCTCACCGAGGTTCTGGCCGCCGGTCAGGCCTGATGCTCCCCTTCGAGTCCAGCCTGTCCATCACCCTCCATCTCGCCGAAGATCGCGTCGAGACGGTGGAGATCGGATCGAGCCGGCCCGTCCAGGCCTCGGACCGGCTGACCGGCCGGCGACCCGATCAGGTGCTGGCCCTGCTGCCCAACCTCTATTCCCTGTGCGGTACGGCCCAGGGGCTGGCCGGGCTGGCGGCCGTGGAAAACGCCGTCGGCATCGATGCCGCGCCGGAACAGCACAAAGCCCGACGCATTCTCTGCCTGATCGAGATGGCCGCCGAGCACGCCGCCGCCGCCCTGCGCGACTGGCCGGCATTGCTGGGCGAGGCCCCCGATCTGGTGGCCCTGAAGCCGATCCGCCCGCTGATCATGGCCGTTCGCAAGGCGCTCTATCCGGAGGGAGACTGGCTGGCCCCGGGCGGCGGCAGGCTGGCCCCCGACCGGGAAACCCTGACCGGCATCGTCCACCGCCTGGGCGAGGCCGCAAGCCGGGGGGATCTGGTGGCCGACCGTCTGCTTGCCCGCGTCGAGGACCTGGGCATGGAAGGGTTCGGCGCCGCTCCGCCCAACCTGATGCCCGAAACCGGGCCACCCGATCTGGACGCACGGCTCGCCGCCGACGACGACGGCGCCTACCGCACCCGCCCCGACAGTGCGGGAATCGTGTTCGAGACCGGGCCGCTGGCCCGCCAGTCCCGCCGCCCCCTGATGGGGCTGTTGATGAGCCAATACGGCAATGGCCTGATGCCCCGTTTCTCCGCCCGAATGATGGAGATGGCGTCGGCGTTGCGGGAAGTGGAGGATTTGGTGCAGGATTTGTCGGGTGATTCCGGCGGCCTGCCCATGGCGCGGCACGACGGAAGCGGATTGGGGGTGGTGGACGCGGCGCGCGGCCTGCTGGCCCATCGGGTGGAATTGCGGGAGGGTTTGTTGAGCGCGTACCGGATTCTGGCCCCCACCGAGTGGAACTTTCATCCTGACGGCCCCCTGGCCCAGGGGCTGAGGGGAATGTCCGGCCCAGACCCGGAAGGGCGGGCCGCATTGCTGGCCGCCAGTCTCGACCCCTGCGTTCCCTTCCGCATCGAGGTTGTCCCCCATGCATGAGATGAGCCTGACCGAAGGCGTAGTGCGCATCCTGGAGGATCAGGCGGCCGAGCACGGCTTCACCCGGGTCAAGACCGTGTGGCTGGAGATCGGCGAATTGTCCACCGTGGTGCCGGAAAGCATGGAATTCTGCTTTGATGCCGTGGCGCGGGGCAATCCGCTGACCGAGGGCGCCAAACTGGAAATCATCCGGGTTCCCGGCACCGCCTGGTGCATGGATTGCTCGAAATCGGTCCATGTCACCTCGCGGGTGGACCTCTGCCCCGATTGCGGTGGCGCCAAGCTGGCGGTGACCACGGGCGAGGAAATGCGGATCAAGGAAATGGAGGTGGAGTGATGTGCACGGTTTGCGGCTGCGGCGACGCCAAGGTGGACGGCCACGCTCATTCCCCCCATTCCCATGACCACGACCATGAGCACCATCATGGCCATAGCCACGATCACAGCCATGACCATCCCCATGGCCACGACCACCATCATCACGACCACGATTCCGACAAAGACATCCATTATGGCCGCGGCATCGCCGGCGTCCATGTGCCGGGCATGAGCCAGAAGCGCATCGTCCAGATCGAGAAGGACATCCTGTCCCACAACGACGACTTCGCCGGACGCAACCGCGCCTGGCTGGCCGAGCATGGCGTCTTTGCCCTGAACCTGGTGTCCAGCCCCGGCTCGGGCAAGACCACCTTGCTGTGTCGCACCGCCGAGGCCTTGAAGGGGCGCTATCCGCTGGCGGTGATCGAGGGCGACCAGCAGACCAGCTTCGACGCCGACCGCATCCGCGCCACCGGAATTCCCGCCATCCAGGTCAATACCGGCAAGGGCTGCCACCTGGACGCCCATATGGTGGAAAGCGCCATGGCCAAGCTGAACGTTGCCGACGATTCGGTGCTGTTCATCGAGAATGTGGGCAATCTGGTCTGCCCCGCCGCCTTCGACCTGGGCGAGGCCTACAAGGTGGCGATTCTGTCGGTGACCGAGGGCGAGGACAAGCCTCTGAAGTATCCCGACATGTTCCATGCCGCCTCCATGATGATCCTCAACAAGACCGACCTGCTGCCCCATACCGATTTCGACGTGGAGCGCTGCATCGGCTTTGCCCGCCGCGTCAATCCCGACATCGTGGTGCTCCAGCTCTCGGCCCGCACCGGCGAGGGCTTCGATGAATGGCTGGCCTGGATCAACGAGGGCCGCAAGCGCATGGTGACGGAGCGCATCCGCCGCCTGGAAGCCAAGCTGGCCGCCGCCAAGGCGAGTCTGGAGGGTAAGTGACCTCGGCCATCGCCCAGATCGTCGCCCTGCCCCGCGCCGTGCCGCCGGTGCTGGCCGTCGGCGCCTTTCTTAAGAATGCCGTCTGCGTGACCAGGGGGGCCGAGGCGCTGATCTCGGCCAATCACGGCGATCTCGGCACCCCCGAAGCCATCGCCGCCTTCGAAGCCTGCGTTGAGGCCCTGGTGGCCGAAGCGGGCGTCACCCCGGTGCGGGTCGCCCACGACCTGCATCCCGATTTCCACTGTACCCGCTATGCCCAATCCCTGGACCTGCCCCAGGTGCCGGTCCAGCACCACCATGCCCACGCCGCCGCCATCGCCGCCGAGCACGGCATCGAAGGCCCGGTGATCGGCGTCTCCTTCGACGGCTTCGGCCTGGGGCCGGGCAACCAGTCCTGGGGGGGGGAATTGCTGCTGGCCGAGGGCGCCCATTACCGCCGCCTGGGGCATCTGGCCCTTTTGCCTCAGCCGGGCGGCGACCGCGCGGCACGCGAGCCCTGGCGCATGGCGGCCAGCGTCCTGCACAAGCTGGGGCGCGGACCTGAAATCGCCGAGCGCTTCAAGGACATCCCCGCCGCCGCCATGCTGGGGCAGATGCTGGACCGGCGGCTCAACAGCCCCGAGACGTCGTCGGCCGGACGGCTGTTCGACGCCGCCTGCGGCCTTTTGGGCCTGCATCCCATCGCCGAATTCGAGAGTCAGGCCCCCATGGCGCTGGAAGCCCTGGTGACGGCGCCCGAGGTGCTGCCCACCGGCTGGATTCTCCAGGACGGTGTTCTGGACCTTTTGCCGCTGCTGGCCTGCCTTGCCCATTGCACCGACCCGGTACGCGGTGCCAACCTGTTCCACGGCACCCTGATCGCCGCCATGGCCAAGTGGATCGGCGACGTGGCCGCCACCGCCGGCACGCCCTATGTCACCTTGGGAGGAGGCTGCTTCCTCAACAAGGTGCTGACCGGCGGTCTGGTGGACAGGCTGACGGCCTTGGGGCTCAGGCCATTGACCGCCGCGAAGGTATCGCCGGGCGATGCCGGCCTGTCCCTGGGGCAGGCCTGGATCGCCGCGTTGAGTTGAGTATCAGAGGAACCAACACCATGTGCCTTGCCCTCCCCGCCCTGGTCACCGAGCTGTTGCCCGACGATTCGGCCAAGGTCAATCTCGGCGGCGTCGCCAAGACGGTGTCCCTGGCCCTGGTCAGCGACGTGAAGCCCGGGGATTACGTCATCGTCCACGTGGGCTACGCCCTGTCGGTGATCGATCCGGAAGAGGCGGCCCGCACCCTCGAGCTGTTCCGCGAGATGGGCGAACTGGCCGAGGACGTGCCGGCGTGAAATACATCGACGAATTTCGCGACGGCGAGGTGGCGCAAAGCATCGCCCAGGCCATCAAGGCCGAGGCCGATCCCGGCTCCACCTATCACATCATGGAGTTCTGCGGCGGCCACACCCATGCCATCTCGCGCTATGGGCTGGAGGATTTGCTGCCCGCCAATGTGCGGATGATCCACGGGCCGGGCTGCCCGGTCTGCGTCCTGCCCGTCGGCCGCATCGACGCCGCCATCTGGCTGGCCAAGCAGCCGGGCGTCACCCTGGTCACCTATGGCGACATGCTGCGGGTGCCGGGCTCGAAGCGCCTGTCGCTGCTGAAGGCCAAGGCCGAGGGCGCCGACGTGCGCATGGTCTATTCCACCCTGGACGCCATCAAGCTGGCCCAAGCCAACCCCGACCGCCAGGTGGTGTTCTTCGCCATCGGCTTCGAGACCACCACGCCGCCCACCGCCGTGGCCATCAAACAGGCCCAGGCGCTGGACCTGAAGAATTTCAGCGTGTTCTGCAACCACGTGCTGACGCCGTCGGCCATCACCCAGATTCTCGACAGCCCGGAAGTGCGCGAGCTGGGCACGGTCAAGCTGGACGCCTTCATCGGCCCGGCCCATGTGTCAACCATCATCGGCTCGCGACCCTACGAATACTTCGCCGAGGAATACCAGCGCCCGGTGGTGATCGCCGGCTTCGAGCCGCTGGACGTCATGCAGGCGGTGCGCATGCTGGTCCGCCAGATCAACGACGGCCGCTTCGAGGTGGAGAACGAGTTCGCCCGCGCCGTGACTCGCGACGGCAACGAGAAGGCCAAGTCCCTGGTGGCCGACATGTTCGAGCTTCGGCGCGCCTTCGAGTGGCGGGGCCTCGGACTGGTGCCCTATTCGGCGCTGCGCCTCAAGGAGCCCTATGCCGCCTGGGACGCCGAGCGCCGCTGGGACGTGCCCCAGGACAGCCCGCCCGACAACAAGGCCTGCGAATGCGGCGCCATCCTCAGGGGCGTCAAGAAGCCCACCGATTGCAAGCTGTTCGGCACCGTGTGCACCCCCGAGAACCCCATGGGCTCGTGCATGGTCTCGGCCGAAGGCGCCTGCGCCGCCCATTGGACCTACGGCCGCTTCCGCGACCTGGAGACGAGCCATGCCTGAGATCAGCCGGTTCCTGGGCATGATCATCGCCATGTATTACGACGACCATGCGCCGCCCCACTTCCATGTCCGTTATGGTGACCGCGAGGCGGTGATCCGCATCAACGATCTGGCCTGTATCCAGGGGAACCTGCCGCCCAAAGCCATGGGCCTCGTGATAGAATGGGCGATGGCTCACAAGGAAGAGCTGGAAAAGGACTGGGCCCTGGCCCGTCAGGACTTGCCCCTCAACAAGATCGCACCTCTGGAGTAGGCCATGCACCGGGATGTTGTCCAAGTCACCACGGTTGACGGGTTCAAGCTTCATCTGCGCTTCCAGGACGGCGCCGAGGGCGAGGTGGATTGCTCCAGCCTGCTCTCCTTCAAGGGGGTCTTCGCCCCCCTGAAGGACCCCGCCGAATTCGCCAAGGTCCGGGTCAATCCCGAACTGGGAACCATCTGCTGGCCCAACGGCGCCGACATTTGCCCCGACGTCCTTTATTCCCGCGTCACAGGCGCCCCCCTTCCCGGAACACACTGAATGACCCTGCCCCGCCGCGCCCATCCCCGCCCGCTGGACATCGCCTCCGGCCGCGTCGACCTCACCCATGGCGGCGGCGGCCGCGCCATGGCCCAACTGGTCGAGGAATTGTTCATCGCCGCCTTCGACAACGAGGCGCTGAACCAGCGCAATGACCAGGCCGCCTTCGACGTTGCCGGCGGCAGGATGGTGATGACCACCGACGGCTACGTCATCAGCCCGCTGTTCTTTCCCGGCGGCGACATCGGGTCGCTGGCCGTGCACGGCACCGTCAACGACGTGGCCATGGCCGGCGCCCGGCCCATCTCGCTGTCGGCGGGCTTCATCATCGAGGAGGGTTTTCCCCTCTCGGACCTGAAGCGCATCGTCGAGTCCATGGCCAAGGCCAGCAAGGAGGCCGGCGTGCCGGTGGTCACCGGCGACACCAAGGTGGTTGAAAAGGGCAAGGGCGACGGCATCTTCATCACCACGGCGGGCATCGGCATGGTGCCGCCCGGCGTGGAGATTTCCGGCGACAAGGCGCGGTCCGGCGACGCCATCCTGGTGTCTGGCACCATGGGCGACCACGGCGTGGCGGTGATGAGCCAGCGGGAAAGCTTGGGATTCGAGACCGAGATCCTGTCCGATTCCGCCGCATTGCATACAATGGTCGCCGAGATGGTCGCAGCGGTCCCGGGTATCCGGGTGCTTCGCGATCCCACAAGGGGCGGCCTTGCCGCCACCTTGAACGAGATCGCCAGCCAGTCGGGAATCGGCATGCTGATGGAAGAGGCTTTGGTGCCGGTCAAGCCCCAGGTGCTGGGCGCCTGCGAGCTGCTGGGTCTGGACCCCCTCTATGTCGCCAACGAGGGCAAGCTGATCTGTATCTGCGCCGAAGAGGACGCGGCCCGCCTGCTCGACATCATGCGCGCCCATCCCTTGGGCGCCGACGCGGCGCGCATCGGGGCGTGCCGGGAAGATTCCCACCACTTCGTCCAGATGAAGACCCGCATGGGCGGCAACCGGGTGGTGGACTGGCTGGCCGGCGAACAGTTGCCGAGGATCTGCTGATGCACGTCTTGCTATTGGCCCATTCCTTCAACTCGCTGACCCAGCGCCTGTGGGTGGAACTGTCCGAGTTGGGCCACGACGTCACCTGCGAATTCGACGTCAACGACGCCGTCACCCTTCAGGCGGTGGAGTTGGCGCGGCCCGACGTGATCGTCGCCCCGTTCCTCAAGCGCGCCATCCCCGAGGCGGTCTGGAAGAACCACCTGTGTCTGGTGGTCCACCCCGGCCCGCCCGGCGACCGAGGCCCGGCGGCCCTGGATTGGGCCATCCTGGAAGGCCACACGGACTGGGGCGTCACCGTGCTACAGGCCGAGGAAGGCATGGATGAAGGTCCGGTCTGGGCCAGCCGCACCTTCCCGTTGCGTCACGCCACCAAGTCCAGCCTCTATCGCAACGAAGTGGCCGACGGAGCGGTGGAAGCGGTGCTCGACGCCCTCGCCCGCCTGGGAGACGGACCGGTCGGTCGCCCTGCCCTGGCTCCCTTCAGGCCTTCGCCCCGGCAGGCCGACCGCGCCATCGACTGGACCCATGACGATACCGCGACGGTGCTGGCCAAGATCCGCTCGGCCGACGGCACGCCCGGCCTGCTGGATAGTATTCTCGACCGGTCGGTCTACCTCCATGACGCCCATGCCGCCTCGGGTCTGTCGGGCAAGCCGGGCGAACTGGTCGCCCGCTCGGGCCGGGCGGTGGCGCGGGCCACCACCGACGGCGCCGTGTGGATCGGCCATCTGCGCGCCCGGGAGGAGCACGGCCTCAAGCTGCCAGCGCTGGACGTGCTGGGGCCGCAGGACCATCTGCCCGAAGCCCCCGGCTATCACGACATCTGGTACGACGAGCGCCACGGGGTGGGCTATCTCCACTTCCCCTTCGTCAACGGCGCCATGAGCACCGATCAGTGCCGCCGCCTCCGGGCCGCCTTCGTCAAGGCCGCGCAACGGCCCACCAAGGTCATCGCCCTGATGGGCGGACCGGATTTCTGGTCCAACGGCATTCATCTGTGCACCATCGAATCCGCAGCCAGCCCGGCCGAGGAATCCTGGGCCAACATCAACGCCATGAACGACCTGACCCGCGAGATCATCACCTGCGGCAGCCATCTCACCGTGGCCGCGATGCAGGGCAATGCCGGAGCCGGGGGGGTGTTCATGGCCCTGGCCGCCGATCTGGTGGCGGCGCGGGAAGCAGTGGTGCTCAACCCCCATTACAAGGGCATGGGCAACCTCTACGGCTCGGAATACTGGACCTATCTGCTGCCCCGGCGCTGCGGCCCCGACAAGGCGCGTCAGGTGGTCGAGGCCCGCCTGCCCATGGGCACCGCCGAGGCCGAGCGCCTGGGGCTGATCGACTGCCGCTTTGGCCGCGACGTGCCGGAATTCCGCCGTCTGGTGGAGGAAATGGCCGAGGCGCTGACCACCGACCCGGCACTGGACGAGCGCCTGGCCGCCAAGCGCCTGAGCCGTGCCGCCGACGAGGCGGCAAAGCCGCTGGAGCAATACCGCGCCGAGGAGCTGGAGCACATGAAGCTGAACTTCTACGGCTTCGATCCCAGCTACCACGTGGCGCGCTACAACTTCATCCATAAAGTAAAGAAATCACGCACGCCACTATATCTTGCGGTTCATCGTTCAAAAATAAACAACATTCGATAAACAACCCCAATCTGTATACCGGACACTACCGGAACATAACCAGAACATATCGTGACTTAACTTACCCCAGGCTTACACAACTTGTCATAACTTGGCATTTGATCTAAGATATGGCTTACACAGCCCCATGTAAGCTATACCACATTGATATTGCTTGGCTTACACATGAAATCGAGGGTAAGCCATGAAATCGCAACTATCCCAGGCTTTCGCCGAGTCAGTCAAACCAACTGAAAAGCGTGAATATTACTGGGATTTGGATATCCCTGGCTTTGGCTTGCTTGTCTTGCCCTCGGGTCGGAAATCCTGGCTCTATCAATCCAAGTTAAAAGGAAGCCGCACGGATAAACGGATAACCCTTGGAACATTCCCGATTATGGAATTCACCAAAGCACGTGGCGATGCCATCAAGTATGCTGGTGTAGTTCAAAATGGCGGAAATCATGCGGTTGAGAAAGAAGAAGAAGCGATTAGGTGCAGCACAGTAAAAGATGTCTTTGAATTTTACGTTAAAATGGGAAAAATGAAGCCGCAAACTCGCAAAAATGTAACCGCCCATTGCGAAAATCACGTCTACAGCAAACTTGGATCAATGAGGTATTTCGACCTAACTAAACCTTATTTCATTCGCTGGCTTGAAGCAAACTTCAAAGATGCCCCCGGAACAGCATACAACCTCATTCTTCATACTCGTTCAGCTTACAATTTTGCCCGTGGACGGGGAGCCATCCCCGCCGAAACTGTAAACCCTGCCGCTGCGGTGGTTCGTGAAGGTGGGCTGACCATCAGCCTCAAGAAGACGGCAGGTTATGCTATGGCGATGGAGGACGCCGAGCTAACCGACCTACTCAACGCGATCCGGGAAGCGTATAATCACCGTGATTTCAACCCAATAAATGTTGCAATGATCGAACTTATATTGAGCACTGGTGCCAGAAAGGGAGAAATTTTATCCCTTCGGTTTGATGAAATAGACCTTGAGAAGAGAACCATTACAAAAATTAACCATAAGACCTCCGAAACATCACTCATGCCACGCACAATCTACCTGTCTGACCATGCACTATCCGTCTTGGATCGAGCAGCGGAAGCCCGCAAAACCATGCGGCGAAACAGCAGTGAATGGGTATTTCCTGCCACCCGTGGCCGAGGCCACTCCAGTGATGCCAACCGCCCAGTTACGGCTATCGGCAATTTATGCGGCTTCCCCTCGCTCAAGCCGCACAACCTAAGGTCGCTGTACATCAACGTTGCCATTGATAGCGGGGTTCCATTGCCAGTGGTGTCGCAGAACGTCGGACACAGCACTGTAGATACCACCCTTAAACACTACCTAAAAAATAAGAAATCAAGTTTGTTGGAAGGTGCAAATGGGGTCGGGATCAAACTGGCATCTCTGGCACAAATGGATGATTAACCTCGCTTTTATGACGAACGGGGGATCGCGTGTGCCGATGGCTGAACGAACTTGATGACGCTCTCGACCTCTTCAAGCGTCGTGTCGAACCATTCCGTGCCCGGTGATTGACGCTTCGATCCACGAGCTTCCAAAGTGGAATGGATAGCATCTTCCATCGCCGCGACCCGTTGAACTTCCCAAACCCCAAGGATGACGGGATACTCAAAGCAACATGTCGTTTTGCATTGCTGCAACACACGGGCGTCCGCCTCGCCTGTAGTGGTCAAGCCGACTTTGATGGGAAAACGGTTTCCGTCTTTCTTGACGATGGTGGGAAACGAATAGGCGTAGATAATTCCCGCATCGTCCGATTCGATATCGATTGCTGCCGCGTCGGCTTCCGCCATTTCCTCTTCAAGCGAGATGTTCTTGAACATCCCGCCACCTACGTTTTCAAAGACCTTGAGATTTTCAGCAAGAAACGGGATGTAGAACATGAAGATGGTGCTCATCTTCTCCGTCGCATCACTTTTCGCCTTCTTGACCTTAATTTCTAACTGTTCGGGCAGGTAGGTCTCAGCAAGCAACTTCTTCGAAATATCACGCAGCAAGAAAGGTTCGTCGCCGAAGCCTTTGGCGATTTCCGCCACACGTGGCAGCAACTCGTACCTTGCTGCGTTGTAGACGTAAGAACGAGAAGCCTCAAAGGGAAGAGTCATGTTTTCAGTCTCGCAGTGAGAGATTCGAAATTATGTCATCGTGAAGGTTTGGCACATAGTCCTTGATAGGGTCCACGTTCACATCCCTTATTCACCATGTGTCTGTTCAATGGCGATCTGGATGCCATAGCGGGCAACTGCCGCCCGGTGAATAGCATCGTCTATCGGATACTGGGGGGCATGCTGTTCGTCACCAGGGTATGCTGACAAGCAGGGATGACAGATTTGGTCACCTCAGTCGCCAATTCAACGCCATCGACTGACTGCACCTCATGGATCAGACCATTCAACTGGATTAGGCGGAAGAACGACTACTGGACGAGTATCATCTGTTCCGCCATGCACAGCACAGCCCCTACGATGGATCACCCTACCGTCTTTGCGAGTGTAGACCGTACCGCGTCTCCAATGTGGTGATTTTGGGGTGCCGGTAGTGTCTGTGCTCTCGTCAGGCCGTTGATGAATGATCGTCTGACCGGGCCTAATCACCCGGTAGGGAGGCAATGGACGCTTTCCATGCTTTTTTCGTGATTTCTGAATTGATTCAGCAATATCAACATTTGTTGCATGTATTGCTGGCTGTTGGATGTAGCTCAACAAGCTTAATACATACGTAACGTCGGCGGCGGGATCACCTTTAAAATATTTTGTATCTGTTGATTTCACATTAATTCGAAAATTATCGACATCCACATCAGCCATATACAGTGGATGAAAGTTAAAAAATAATTCAGAACTCTTCCCACCCACCTTATCATCGACCGTCTTAAATTCATCCGGGGCAAACACATCAAACAATCCAAAAGCGACTACGACCGCAAACGCCTCCTTTAAGTAAATCAGATAAATCGCATTCGACACTGAAAATATAAAACTGCCACCTTCAAACGCCTCAATATTACAGCCGCTTTCAACCTCAATGTTCTCAGGAAATATATAAGGCACAGCATCATTCAGCGATTCATTGGCAGAATCGTTGCGAATCATCAACTTACGGAACCGATTGATTCGTTCAATTTGCAGGTCGATGTCCATGACGGCACCTCCGATTGCAGACCAGATGGGGTCAATCGCGACTACATAATCTCGACCAATCTCAGAAATTCCAATCAGTAATTGTAGCCGTAGAGATAGCCCCGCTGCATTGCTCGCCACTCATTTTCAAACCGTTCGACACCAGCCGCCGCCAGACGATCCGCCTCAGATCGGATGATGTCCAACACGGCAGGAGGCATTCTCGACCGACCTGATAACCATGCGTAGACGGTGCCCTTTGCCTTGGACAGCCCTCTGGCGGCAAGAAGGTGCCAGAAAACGGTCTTCCAGCCGAACTTGATGGGGATGATCTTCCGCATTTCGCGTTTGACCGCCGCCAGAGGTTCCCCATCCTCCCGTCGATAGGCTTCCAGTTCCTGAACCTCATGGGTGCCGGACTGGGTGTCAGCGATCTGTGCCAGCAGTCGATTATTCTCCCCCTTGAGACGAGCAACCTCGGCCTGTAATGCCGCGATCTTGCGATTTTCAGCCCTAAGTTTTTCGATTTCATCCAGGGCCGCCTCAAGGTCTCCCAGATGATCTTCGATCTCACGGTCTTTGGCACTCAAAACAGACGTCACGTAGTCATCTTCATCGTCATAAACGTGGAGATGCAAGTAAGAAGGAGGAACATTGTTATCGCTAACCATCTTGACGATTGCACGATATGCATTATCGGCATCCGCATGGGTGGACCCAACCATTACGGCAATCATCTTGTTTAGTTTTGCGGTGTCTAACATGGTGCTACATAACCTCGCCATCTCACATCACGATATAGCCATGCCACATTATGCGGTCAACATAAAATAATGTAAAATTGACTGGTTTAGATATTGTTTTTACGCAGCCACAATTAAGCGACGCCAAGCAAATGCGATCAAGAAATCCATCGCACAAACACATTATATTTTTGCTATTCCGTGAGATGTGCGGGCGTATTAATCTGAGATGCTTGGTTGTCGTATCTGATAATTACATTGCTGAATATCAGCATCAATATTTGGCGGCGACGTGCGGCTGGATGTGTTGGCGTGTGACATGAAAATAATTATTTGAAATATGACATTCGCAAGATAGTCATTAGATTTGAAATCATGAGCCATATTCGGCCGCAAATGCGGTTGACATTTTTGCAACAATCAGACATCAACACGAGGAATGTTTTGATGCATGCGGCGTTGCTAACCGATCAGCCAGGGAGCGATCTTGTTGAGCAATTGTCGAACTTGCAAACCATGCCAGTCACATGATGGAGAGAAATACATGTCGTTCCTGGACAAACTGAAAGCCGCACCGGCCCCGACCCGCGTTCCTGCCGCGTCTAAAAGCACCCCAGTCACCCGGTTTGTCAAAAAGGTGCGTGAGCAGCAGGAGGCGGTCCAGGCCGCCATCGATGGCGGCGAAATCAATAGCCGCACTGCTTGGTTCGTGAGGTCTGGTGAAGGCTACAAGTTCAAGATTTTGCGGTCACCGCTGATCATTAACGACACGGAGTGGTTTGAAGCTTCGAACCTTGCCGATCTTAAAGCACTTTTCCAGGGACTGATCGACGCTGCTAATAGCGGCGACGAAAAGCTGGTGAAGCTGATCTACGAACGTTCTGAGTTGGATAAAATCGCTGCCGAAAAAAAAGGCATCGGCCGTAAAAAGAAGTAATTAGACAATTTACAAATTAGCCCCGGCTTAGAAATTCGCCGGGGCTTTTTCATGCGTAACATTCAGGCAGAATAGTAACAAACTCACATCATCGAACTGATAAATACCAGTTTGATGGTGGAAATTGATGGCGATATTTAGATACCCAGGGGGTAAAGAGAGAGGCAAAAAGACAATTGCTTCCTTCATCCCTGATGACGTGGATGAAGTGATCTCCCCATTCATCGGTGGCGGTGCAGTCGAACTGGACCTGGGCCAACGCGGTATCCAGGTGCATGGATTCGATGTGTTCGCCCCACTCACGAACTGCTGGCAGCAGATCAAGTTCGATGCTGGTGCTGTTGCCGATTCTGCCCGCCAGTTCCATCCGATGGACCGGGATGGGTTCTACCAGCTTCAGAAATCCTACTTCTACATCCTCGATCCGGTGATGCAGGCCGCAGCATTCTTCGCGATCAATCGGTCTTCATATTCGGGCCTAACTTTTTCGGGTGGATTCTCTGGTGAAAGGTTCACCCCGTCATCCATCGACAAGCTGGCAAGAACCACGATCCCCAACATCACCGTAGATCAGGCCGACTTCGAACTCAGCCTCTCGCGGCACCCCGACACCTTCGTATACGCCGACCCGCCATACCTTCTGACCCACGAAAAATCCAACCTCTATGGCCTTCGGGGAGATGCCCATCGGCATTTCGACCATTCGCTCCTGGCGGAGGTGCTTCGCAATCGGTCAGGGTCATGGCTGCTGTCCTATAATGACACCGAACCTGTGCGGCGGCTCTATGAGGGTTTCGCCATGGTCGCTGCTTCCTGGACCTATGGAACCGGCAAGGTCGGAGCCGAACTGCTGATCTTCTCGAACGAATTGGCCGACGCAGCAGGTATGACACGATTGCGTCGCCGATTCGGCTGCCCCTGGCATCGCGACGATGACCTGATGATCCAGGTCGCCTGATTGGTCAGTCGCGTCGATGATGTGCATTCCGGCATCCGTGGGTTCGCTTCACAGCAATAAAACAAGATCAGAAAAATCGACCGAATACAAACTCACCATGAAATAGGTATTTCATGGCCAGTCACGAATAGTTTCATATTTTTCAAGGCCATGGCCTTGGCCGATTTATTAACGACTGCTATACTCATTTCAAAGTTATCTACTGCTCTAATTTTATGATGAGTTGGCGATCATGGCAGGCAAGCAGGCAAAGGTTCTCACGGCGACCCAAATCTCGACAGTTTTGCTTCATCTTGGATCGACCCGGCATGGAGTTCGTGATCGGGTCATGTTCCTGTTGTCGGCGAAGGCCGGCCTCAGGGCCAAGGAAATTGCCTGCATCACATGGTCGATGGTACTGACCGCGACCGGCGAAGTGGGCGACATGATCCACTTGGAGGATAAAGCAACAAAACGGGCGTCGGGTCGGTCGATCCCAATGAACCGGGAATTGAGGTCGGCCCTGGTCGAATTGCATGCCCGAGGAATTCGCAGTCCAGACCATCCCGTAATTTTTTCGGAACGCGGTATAGGGATGACGGCGAACACCGTCGTCGCGTGGTTCTCCCGCCTTTATGATCGCCTCGGATTTCTGGGATGCTCATCGCATAGTGGACGACGGACGTTCGTCACCAACGCGGCCCGAAAGGTTGGACAGGCCGGTGGTTCTTTGCGTGATGTCCAACAACTTGCAGGACATCGCAGTCTGGCGATGACGGCCCGTTACATCGAGTCCGATTCGGATTCGCAGCGGCGGCTGGTCAACTTAATCTAATCACCGCAACATTTTCTATCTACATAGGATTTTATATAATTACATCGCTTTTATATTATGCATTTGTTTATTGCCAATCTTCAACCGCATAGTCGATCCTATCGCATATAGCCGCAATACGGCTTTTGCGAAAGGATGAAAAATGAAGGTTGTGATAGTTGTTAGATCGGTCACGCTACGAAACGCATTGAGCTTCGTTCGCGATAATTTGGGCGGTGAAATTTCATATATAACAAATGGTAAAATTATCTCTATTGGCGTTGGGGCTGCCTACGGGATAAAGCAAACTCGCAAGACGGATACATATAGAAAGGCAAAACTAAACTTCATTGTCGCCGACGTCGTTAGTGACGACATTGTATATATAAAAATGAAATTCCACCAATCGATGAACAAAAATGCAGAACTGGTAACGGCATTGCCATATGACAAGCAGTTTCAGGCGATAGACTACGCCACTGAATATAGGAAAAACCACAAAGATAGAAACTTATACCCAAGAGGATGGCAGGCTATATTCCGTGATAAGCTGCTCGAACTCATGCCGTCGATAAAAATATGCTACAAATCAGAAAACACCGTTCGATGGTATCGCCGCTATGAAGCACCAGATTGTGGCTGCGTTTCTTAACTAAAATCATCCGGGGCAGGTTGGTGATCAACCTGCCCCGGTAACGCGATCCGATGATATCCAGCTACTCGACCTTGTTGCGACGGTGCCTCGCCTTGATCTTGGCCGCTTCCAGAGGTTCATCGAGTTCACCATTCTTTACGGCAGTAGCGATCTGTTCCAGCAGTTTGATGGCATCCGCCGGTGTCTTGCCCGCAATCACGGTGTTGGCCATCCCCTGTCCCTGGAGTTCAACCACGGTGCGACCATACCTGATTTCCAGCAGCAGATTGTCGCCAGAGGCCGACCGCCAGAACCAGGGTTGGGGCGGACGACTGATGCTTAGACGGGTGTTCCCGCCTTCGGTTCCCTTGGAATATCGAACCCGTTCCACCGTGTAGTTCGGATTCTTCAGCAGTTCCACCTGATTATGAATGCCGTCCAGCACAACCTGCCGGGGGGACTTCTTGCGTGCTTCGGAAACAAGCACCTTCTTTTCGTTACTGAACTTAAGCTGCAACATAATGGCCTCCATGCATCAACATTGCATGAATGATATAGCCGTATTTACTAAAGGCCAAGATAGCCACATGAATATATTTCATGATATGGCCGCACGGCCACATGGCGTCTCGACATCAATGTAGTGATGGATTTAGTCATCAGTCGTTAAGCCTGATAAGTGATCGCAATTCATTTCACAAAATGGTCTGATTTCTCCATGGATGGAAGTTAGCAAGGTCATACCGGCCTGCGACCTGATTCGATATGGCTGAATATTTCCGCATATATTAGCCATCAGCAAATAACAAACAAATTGCCGGTTCATGTTAGCCCGACAGAAAATAGCTCGTCGAGGCCATGATACGCCTTCGGCTACTTCATGTGATCCGGCATGAGCCGCCACAGGCGTAACCGATCTGATTTCCTGCCAGAGGCAGGGTGGTTTTGAGACAGAACGAAGTGATGAGTTGTCGGTGTTGTAGACATGAACTTATGAACTGAATTCATCTCGACGCCGAAGGCGTCCCGGTGTTGAGACAGAACGAAGTGATGAGTTGTCGGTGTTGTAACTACGAAATCATGAACGGACTTCATCTCGACGCCGAAGGCGTCATGGTGTTGAGACAAACGAAAGGAATGAGTTGTCGGTGTTGTATATATCTGATTCATAAATAGCCATGTTGGACTTAGTCCGTATTGAAGAGCAATACGGACTAATTTTCCAACTTGTCCTGCAATACGGACTAACTCAATGATTTAGCCTACAATACGGACTAACTACAGAAACAGGAAAAAGGAAATGAACCAATCACTTGAACTTGAGTATATCTGCATATGGGCGGAAACGCCCAAAACAGAACCGAAGCGGGGACGGAAATCCGTCTCATTTTCGGATCGCTATGTATTCACCGGAAACGTAATTATCGACGGGACCACATATCGTGTTCAATTTGTGGAACACAAGGACGTGACTAAGCTACTCACTGGCGTCCATAAGAGCCGGGCCAGCCATGTCGAGCTATACCGTGTCTATCACGAAGCCCATCAGGTCCAGGAACGGACCTATTTCAGCCCTGTAATAGCCAAAACAGACAGACGGATCGGCGAACCAGCGGCAATTGGCAATGAGGACACATTGCTGCCGTACTTCGTCCTATCCCGAAACGGGTTGATGATCGAGATCGACTTGAAAGCAATCAATATCAGCAAGCCATCCGATGAAGACCCACGTCTTGGTACCATCGAGCACATCCAAACCCTGACGACCCAAAGGGGTGAGATCATCGTGGTGCCGGGCAAATACATGCGATGGGTTTGGCGTCGTCCGACACACAAGCCGATCCCAGCTACTACGCCGAAAGCTGCGTGATATGGATGTGGTGTGGCAGGAGGAGGTGCTTCCTGCCACATCCCCCATCACCTCACCCGACGCCAGATTTCGGTCCATGCTTCATTCTCAAGAATCTTAAGTGCCTTGACACCTTCTTGCAGTTCCTTGATCTGAATTTCATCGGAACAAAGAACCGCAGCTTCATTGGTCGAATCAATTACCTCAGTCACATTCGAAACCAATGCCAAAAGTGCTTCGGTTGATATTCGACGGCTTCTCGATTTTGAACTACTCAAGTAGCTCTGGCTTCTGTTTAACCATTCACCAAAATCGCGACCAGAAGTTACAATTCCCAACGAATGAAACTCTTTATATATCTCTTCTAATTTTCGCATGAACGACTCCTGCTGTTGCAGGTGTATTTATCCCAGCAGCGAATACCTTCATGGATGTGAATTTATTTTGACCGCCCAAATTGGCCGACACATTCAAACCTGATATTGTTCCCGCCCACATCCTGGGAGGGAGCATCATGACCAAGACAAAATTGCCCTTCGCAATGACCATCTGCGGGCTGGATGAGCTTGGTGACGAGTTGGAAGCCTTCGGCCCAACTCACATCATCTCAATTTTGGACCCCGGCGATGACCATGACGATCCATTGGTCTTCCCTGGATCGATCAAGGTGCTGAGTCTCAGATTTTATGACTTACACGCGATGGGGGGAGTGGTTGGAAAGTCACTTGATCGACAGGGACGGAACGAACACCCCAGCGTGGACCATGCTCAGACCATCATTGATTTTGGTCGAGAGATACCCAGCGGTGGCCGAATTTTATGCCATTGCTGGGCAGGAATATCTCGCTCGACAGCCGCCGGATTCTTACTGGCATGCCTGCACCTACCTGCGGCAGAAGCCATGGACCTGATCATGGAGCTACGGCCCGGAGCGATGCCAAACAGGCTCATCGTAAAATTCGCAGACCGGATTCTTCGTGCTGAAGGACGGATGGTTGCTGCGATTGACGGTCACAAACGCGATGTTGGAACTCGGTCAATCAAGTCGAGAAGACGTTGAGCATCATGTAAAGCACCTCGGAGTAGGTCAAGGACGGCCATCACCTCAAATCTAACGAGGTTTTCATCATAAACCGGCGGCAATCGTCCCGGAGCAACAGAAACGGCATCTTCCGGTGAAATAGTAAAATCATTCAATCGCATAGCTTACCCCGCATATATTGATACTATGTATTTATGTGGTTATATTGTAACAAGCACATACATCAGATTGCTTGGAGGGCATTATGCGTTCGCAAGTCATGCTGCTATCAGTCTGCTTGCTGTTAACTGCGACATTTGCCGCAAATGCACAGGAAGGCGTCTTCTATATGACGGACAAAGGTGTTGCCGGTGTGATTAAGGCCGCTCCTCCGCCGATCTATCAGCGTGATCCGAACCTGCCGAATTATTACTCCCTCGGCTCGGAGCCATCGCCGCCGCCCATCACATACGACGAGATCAACACCCCAGGATACTGGCACCGGGAAAAAGAATCCGTACTTGGACGGGACAGCAATGGCATGAACCTGCATGATCGTGGTGAATACTGCTCAAGTCTGGAGAGAACGATCAGTCAGTATGCCGAAATATCAATGCAATGGCTAAATGACAACGATCTATTGTTTTCTCCGTCATTTGGATACATTTCTCATGGAATCGTGATGTCTGAGTCGCGTGCAATATTGACCTATACACAGGTCGCACTTCGCGACATGCGATATGTCAAAAATAACGGAGCGAAAATTCAGCATTGTGAGGATATTGCCAACTTCGCAATCAGCCGGATGCAGGCACTTTTGAGCAAATATCCTGAAGACTCTGGTTGGGTTGAACGCAGTAGGAATAAACATCAATGACTCACATGAAACACCTAATGCTAAGACCTCCACCCTCACGCCGCAGTTAATAACAAAAATTGTTGAAAAATGTGTATTTGCAGTAGGCTGTATTGTACTGAATTGCCATCACTATGCCGAGTGTCAACAGTTTTTTATTAATAATGAATTTAACTTATTGCGATAGATATTGGCCAATTCAGAGGATGGCAACAAAATTCTAAATCGCACTTCCCCGACGTATGACGCCAGGGTGGTGCAGCAGATTTCTGCGGCAATCTCGGTTGGAAAACGATGGATTCCAATCCCGATGGCGGGAACGGTAACCTCTCGCATTCCATAAGTCTCAGCGGCGACAGCAATGTTGGCGTACATGCGAGCCTGATGTTCAATTTCATTCCGGGTTCCGTCCCACCACCTCGGGCCAACCGCGTGGATGACTCGCCGACATTTCAAGGCAAAAGCGGGGGTGACCCTGACTTCACCGACAGGACATGGAGCAAGCAGCTTCGCAGCCTGCTCCAATTCGGGACCTGCCATCCGATGGATGATGCCACAAAGTCCAGACCCTGCGAGAAGGCTCGTGTGTGCGGGATTGACGATTGCATCCCCCTCCCATCCGAGAATATCGCCGACCTCTATGCAGACACGGGCGTCAATCATAGACTTGCTGCGAATCGAACAGGCATTTCATTAGGCTGCCCACCGTGACGATCACTTTATACACTGTAAACATTTCACCATACATAATGAATCGCTATTGAACTTGAGAGCCACATATGACTCGGATTAAATCTAAAGTGTGTATGCACTTCATACATCCGGCATCAACGGTTAGAGTGCCCGGAAAACCCTGGCTGGGATGTGCATCAAAAAAATTAGTGGCAGCGTAATGAGGAAATATCTTCTTGTAGGTGGCCGGGATATTCGCCGACTTCATAAGGGCCATCAATACTCGCAAATACCGAGACCCCCCTATATAGAGGTACAACTAAATGCGAAGTAGTACTCTCGTCGTCAAATGCGGGGTCAAATGGATCGTTTACGCTTACTTGACCAACGGAAACAATTTCCAGCGGCAAATTATGTTTACCCGCCCAAGAAACCGCTGACCGCAGAGATATTGGACAGATAGGAGCAATTTTAAGCGGCCTCCTGGCACATCGAACCAATATCGCGACACTTTTCCCGTCAGCTTCTTCCACAATAATGCTAGGAATGTCTGCGTAGGCCCAATTTATCCAGAGCACCTTGAAACCGTAACTTTCTGTTTTTGAAACAACATAGCCAATTCCATTCCACATTAATTCGTGTGGGCCGATTTCAACGCCATCCACATCATGTTTATCATCATTTCTCCAGTCGTATGCCAATCCTGTTTGCCAGTTAATTAGAGAGATATTTCTAACTTTATTAGTTGCGTCCATTTTGACGTGGCACACGCATGCGACAGCCTCGTTATCAGCAGCAACATCAAGAAGCTTTGATAGCTGCTCCTCGGAACGCCCCCAGATACCAACGCCATCAATCTCAAATGAAATGGCCGCTATAATGAGCCGCTGGGTGTGCCTGGCAGCCAAATCATATGGCGGAAAAGGGTCCGCCTTTACGAAAATTATGTCATATCCATCTGCCGCAAGCCATTCGGCGGAATAAATGGCCGCACAATGATGAGCTTCAGCCCATTTTTTCTCGTCCATTTTCGCCGCCCCATTTCTGTCAACATTAGAATTGCGTATAGTAGAAACCATAGGCCAAATAACTTACAAAATTACATCATGCCATTTCAGATTTTTTAGTCGGATTGGCACGACCTCGCACCTGATACATCCGTGAGATCAGTCGAACCATTGATGGATACATACGAGCATCAGCTTCAACAGCGATATCGTGTGGAACGCCGAATAAAGCTTCAGCAACAGCCCCAGCAATGCAGGCGATTGTATCGGAGTCACCGCCGATTGAAATCGCATTTCGGATCGCCTCTTCGTAGGAAGTGGCCTCCAACGCACACGTCAATGCCTGGGGGACACTGCCGGGGCAGGTTTCATCAAACTCATACCATGGCCGAATTTCATCGACCGACTGGCTCATGTCGTAACCAAAGCGGTCCGTGATGAATGAACGAATCGACGGGCGATCCTCGCCGTGGAATGCCAGATAAATTGCCGATGCAGTCGCCACCGCTCCAGCGATTCCGTCCGGGTGATCATGCGTCACCGCCGTCACCTTGATGGCGAGTTCAACTGCTTCATCAAGGCTATAAGCCAGGAACCCAGCGGGACTGACCCGCATGGCCGATCCATTGCCATAGCTATTGTAGGGTGGCATATCAGGGCGACGAAGCCATGATCCGAACATTCCCCCGTAACCAGCATCAGGAAATTCAGCCCCCCATTTCCTCAAGGTAACGGCGGGGTCGGCGTCATCCAGCAACGCCTCCATGACGGCCATGGTGCAGATGGTGTCGTCGGTGAAGAAGGAGGCCCCCTCAGTGAACAGCGGGAACGACCTGCTCTTGTGATTCTCAAACTCGTAGATCGACCCGATGATGTCGCCTGCGATCGCACCATACATGCCTGGGTTCTCCGTGAAATGGCGTGCATTTAAGTTAACTTTCAATCCAGAACCCTACTGGCATCACATGACAGATTCGGACATCATCATGCGTCGTCAGTGATCAGAATGGTGTCCAATGAGATACGGCAAAACTGAAGCCCTATTGCAGTTGGCCTTGGAGTTGTCAGCCTCCCATGGCGGGCTGTCGTTGAACGACATTGAGACGATGTTCGATGTTGGACGCCGGACCGCCCAGCGGATGCGGGATGCTATCGCCCGTGTGTTTCCTCAGCTTGAGGAAGTTCCCCAACCAGATCGAACAAAACGATGGCGTCTGCCGACGAAGGCTCTTGGGCGGGTGTCTGAATTCCATATTGACGACATCATGGCACTGGAGATCGCCGCCGACATCCTTGACCGCGATAACCGCCCCGATGCAGCCATATCAGTACGAAGGGTTGAGGCAAAGGCACGGGCATCTCTGCGACCTGATGATGCCAGAAAGATGGAACCTGACCTGGAAGCATTGATGCAGGCAGAGGGCGTGGCAATGCGGCCTGGGCCTCGGTACAAGGTCAATCCTCAACTCGTGGAAGACCTACGCCACGCTATCCTGGCATGCCGTGAGGTGCGAGTGCGTTATCGCCGTCGCTACGAGACGATTGAGCGTAACCGAACGGTTCACCCCTACGGAATTCTCTATGGTCAGCGACATTACCTGCTGGCATTCGTCCCCGAGGAAAATGAGGTCAGAAACTACAGCTTCCCCAACATCATCGGGATTGAAGAGACTGGAAACTCTTTCGTTCGTGATCCCAGCTTCTCACTTGCGGAATATGCCGCACGGTCATTCGGCGTCTACCAGCAAGAACCATTTAATGTCGTATGGCGGTTCAGCCCCGACGCGGCGGCAGATGCGAGAGATTTTCTGTTCCATCCCAGCCAGACTATGGAAAATCAGCCTGACGGTGGTTTGATCATCCTATTCCAGGCTGGTGGCCTGCTGGAAATGGCGTGGCACCTTTATCAATGGGGCGATGCCGTCGAGGTTCTCGAACCAGAAGAATTACGGGTGATCCATGAGCGAAGCAAGGTCAGTTGGCCCGCACGGCCATGATTGCGAACGGCAATTTATGATGCGATTTTTGTATTCATGTCTGTCAACTTATTTTTTGGGGATTTCAAAGCCACACCCAAGCATGCTTGATATGGCTACTTCATGTACTTGCCTCAATATTTCTTTTCCATTTTCACCGCAAAGCGGCATTGAGCTTGTTAGAATTTCAAGGCAAGATATGAAATATGACGGGCTAAATCTACGGTGCGAATTCCGCAATAGAAACTTTGGTACATTGTGAAGTGCGTCACCTATAGCAGGCATAACAACGCCGCCGTCAGCTTCTGAAACCTTCAATGCGTTGCCACGCATTATTATGTGCGACTTATAAAGAATATCCGCCAACGCATTCCAGACATCATGGCGTTCATTCAGATCAATTTCGTCATCAAACATATCGACACCCCATTTGTGATTCCCTCATTCCCCTTCATGGAACCAGTCGCTTTCCGGAATCCCTCGAAGATATGCGTCAATTTCAGCCAAAGCCCCATGATCGACCGCCCATCTGATATGCTCCTCAAGACATCGCCGCTTAGATGATGGAGTTGCGAGCCACCATGCCGCCAGTATCAGTGGCAAGGGCGGCATCCAACCTCCAGATGCCAATTGGCGGCGATTCGGTAGGAGATTGAAGAGTGCATTCCAAGGATCGGGCATCGGACAAATCCGCCCGTTTGCTTTGACGTATGCGATCAGTTCAGTTTCCGAAGCTTCTGCCATTGCCGCCCCTTCTTTTCATAATCCTGAATCGGAAAATTATCGTGACGGCTGGACATGTCATGTTCGGTCACCTCTACCGCCGGTCAACATCCTATGGGGTTGGCCGAAATTCATCTGTTCGGATCAATCTCAGTTACAGGACGATCATGATTACAGATGACCGATTCTGACATGGGGGCAATACAGAATGACGACAGGCACTCGCAAGATCGGCAGAGTGGAAAATGGAGCACATGATTGATCCACAGATGTCCCTATATTTCCGAAATATGTAGCGTCCCAAAGGACCACACAATCTCGATCTGGAAATTAACTCTGAAATGAGAAGCATGAATACGACCAAAGCATTTGCCGGATTGTCTATTCTTATTTTAGGGCATTCCGCTCTAGCGGCTGAAAATTCAAAATATAGAACTGTTGAAGGTGGATACTCGCAAAATTGGGAGGCGAATTCATACCGAAATAGACAGGTTCACGAACATGATTTGGCATGGATGCCCATTGATGATAAGTGCTTCCCCATTTCCGCACGGAATGTGCTAACAAAAATATCTGATTTTAACACTCATGATTTTGCATTGATCGACCTGGATGGCGATGGCAGAGATGAGATAATTATTTCTTCTGGAAATAGACCAACTGGATCGCCAGAGCCAGAATTTAAAATATTTAAGCAAAACAATGGAAGCTGGAAGGAAATTGGAGGATTTCGCGGCCTCTTCATTCTCACATGGGGGCGTGAAGATGATTCCGGAACATTTTATAAAATAACTTCGTATTATCATGTGCATGGACATCAAAGAATTTCAATAACCGGCCATGGCAGAGGTGGCTACCGGAGGGTAATCGAATCCATTAACCCTATGCCGGTAGTGTCTTATGTGCCGAGCGATAGATCGCCACATCATGGGCTTCTATATAAAAGTAATGAAGATGGATGCGGTAAACCACCACAGCCAATTAACAACAACATCAAATACACAGCTATCACTGGTGATGTGGAAGAGCCAATGAGGTTAGCTCACGTGGAGGCGGATCGTGATAATCCGTATGCTTTTTTGCTGCTTGGGGAGATTTACGATTCAGAGTTGGATGATCAAGACAACTTTCTGCGTGCCGTGAAATGGTACCGTGCTGCGGCTGAAGCCGGAATTCCTCAAGCTCAATTTAATCTTGGCATGATGTACCGTGACGGCAGGGGCGTTCCCCTGGATTACGCTGAAGCCGAAAAATGGATTGAAATGGCAGCCAAAGGCAGCACGCGAAATTCAGCCATGTCAGGCGAACTCAATTTTAGCGAACAAGAATACTACCGGCGTGCGGTGAAAGGACACCGTGCTGCGGCTGAAGCTGGATTGCCACAAGCTCAGTTCAGTCTTGGCATGATGTACCAGATCGGCATGGGCGTTCCCCCGGATCACGCTGAAGCCAAAAAGTGGATTGGATTGGCGGTTAAAGAAGGCACAAGGAAACCCGCCATGTCCGGACAAGGGTGGCGAAAAGATCAAGATTTAGCCCCCCTCAAATAGGATGGCGAAATTGCCAAACGCCAACCAAAGATTGAAGTGGTTTCGATTATAAATATTCGACAGTTTATGCTGCAAATTACTTAATTTTGTCATGCAGCATTCTGTGTGCGGTAAATTCCATGCGGATGAAAATAAATATAAGTAATTCAATTACACTTTCCATTCAGCCATGACCATATGTAGAAAATTGCATCGCCGGACATCCCATCCGCATGAATATTTTTTCTGATAAAAAAATCATCGCCTTTGCCAAATGCACATAATAATGATTTTGTATATGCATTAAGAGTGTCGTTGCTTTTTCCCCAAAATAAGGCATTTCTTAATGACATTCCGAGACCTCTATGAAACTTCCAAAGGTCATCTTCGCTCGCATCCTTAACTTTTTTTCTTTCATCTTCTGGATATTTCATAATAAAGTTCTTGAGCATCTCCAGGATGTCGGCTTCTTCTGTCATATTGCGGTCTCCTCATTTTGTTTACCAACAACGGAGGGGCGTGGTTAATATATTTTGCTTACAATTTAGTCGGATGAAGCCACGTTGATCTTGACTGTATATGTGGCTCGTTAAAGCTGCCAAAAGACATCAACATCGGTCATGCCTAGATCGACTTGGTAATATCAATTTTATGAAAAACATAAATCCGATAAACCCCAGAAACATGAGTATCCTCATGGCATCACCCCGTGTGTGGTTTCTCAACGTCATGATCGATCCAGGGATCGTAACGAACAAGGGTGTCATATCCGGTCACATGAATCCGACTCGCTGGGATTTGAACCTTCACATGCCACCAAGATGTGAGATTATTTTCTGACGGTGCCTGCTGTCGCAATGGCCGCATATCCATGGGGGAATCGATCTTGAAAATTATCTTGAGTCGGAAGGGGTTCGATTCTGCCAATGGAGGAAAACCCAGTGCCATTCTGCCAGATGGAAGGCTGATCCCATTTCCAATCCCGTCAAAAAATGATCCCGTACGGTTTGATGACGTAGCAATCAATGGCATGCAAATCGGTCAGATGGTTGAGGAACTTACGGCGGGGAAAATCCAAAGGGGCGACAGGTGCCATCTTGATCCTGACCTGGATACGTCAGCAGACAGGTTTCCCGGTTGGCGTCCAAATCTTGGTCAAATTAGATCTGCTCAAGGGCATTTAGCGAAGCAAAACGTGGGGCTAAACGACCTATTTCTATTTTTTGGTTGGTTTCGCCGGGTTGAACAAATCCCATCAGGTTGGAGATATGTTCCAGGCTCCCCTGACTTACATGTCATTTTTGGGTGGCTTCGTATTGGGCGTATTGTGCGTTTGGGGCAAGGTGAATTGCCTGAACCGCTGGAGGCATTTGTTTCTCATCCGCATCTTCATGGCCGGGATGTGGAAAGCAATACGCTTTATCTGGCTTCAGACAGCTTAGGCATTGATGGGATTGATGCACGTGGCGGGGGCCTATTCACGCGAATCTCAGATGCCCTTATCCTAACGGATCGGAGACAAGCAAAACGAACCCTCTGGAGGCTTCCGTGTTGGATGATGCCGACTGAATCTAGGGAACCACTGAGTTACCACGCATCAGTTGATCGATGGAGCCTTCATGGCGATGAATGCACATTGCAATCGGTCGCCAAGGGGCAGGAATTCGTTTTGGATTGCAAGGATATACCCGAAGCAGAATCCTGGGTTCGGAACCTGATAGGTTTAATGGGCAAAGATGTATAAATGGCGGTAACCATGAGTAAAATTTATCGCTACGTTGTTCGTGTTGATAAGGGGTTCGCCCCGAATCCATACAATCAATTTTGCACCCTTGCATGCTGCAAGCCAAAAATAAGAAAAGGGGCCAGCCCAGGAGATTGGGTTGTCGGATTTGCAAATTCCTCCCGTGGAAACTCCCGGCTTATCTATGCAATGCAAGTTGGAGAGGTGATGCCTCTTAATGAATATTTTGAAGACAAACGATTCAGGGGCAGGATAGATAACATATACTATGAAAATAATGGTGAATTGAAGCAAAAGAAAAATAAATTTCACGATGAAAAAGACTACGAAACAGATGTCGGTGGAAAAAATGTGCTAATAGCAAAAGATGGAATGTGGTGGTATTTCGGAAACAAAGCACCCGATCTCATTGTTGAGATTTGCAATGATGATGCGAAAGCAAAGTATAGTCGCGTTGAGGCTATTGATAGGCTGCTGTTTAATGGCAGAAACTACATGGTAAATGGCTTGCTTGGAGATGAAATTGGCATTCTTTATAGTTATCTTATGAATAACTGGCCAGATGGCGGTAAAATTGGAGAGCCTTTTGATGCTCCAATACACCCCAAATGCGGCTAACCACCTACATCACCTTAAAATGATGCTACCTGCACCCGCAGGATAAATACCTCCGAAAGTGAGGTATCCAGCATGAACACCAGAACCTACGACCCACAGCAGGACATTGACCGTCGCCTTGAAACGATTGGTGAGATTTTCCCATGGAGGCGAACCTATGAGGTTGATGAAGAGGGCTTTGCCATTCTTCAACAATCTTTGCTCGCGTGTGCAGGCCATACGCGGCTGACCGATCCTGGCGGCGGATCGCTATCCCAGAAGCATCTTGAGGTCGCCTTCGCCCATAAGGTCACCCAGGTCATCGCATGGTTTAGCAACAAATCAGATTATGTCATGGTCAAAGCATCATGTGATGCTGCAAATGCAGCAACGCGAGCATCAGATTTACACTGATATAGACAGCCATCCTGCATTTGCAGCGAAATCATGCGTATTTGATAAATAGTTCACGGCAAACTGTTTATCAAGGAGACATCATGAGCACCATTCAAGAATCACAAATCGCTAACCACCAAGAAGAATCTGAACGCAACCCCGATGACTACGCCCGGCCATGCCCACACTGTGGCGGCATTACATTTGTCATCACACTATCAAATCGCATCAAATGCTTCGAATGCGAAGAGTTTTTTATTGGAATTTAATGCCGTAAATGTTTGCTTTAACGCGTAGATGAACACAGCATCTTGCATCATATAAAACGCATAATTTTATAATCACTGCCATAATTATCCTAGACTTACTGCAGCACCAATCCCATATCGGATTTCTATTGGGCGACATAAACGAAAGCGATGGTCATGGAAAAGGTTTGGTTAAGCGTTTGCGAAGCGGCAGAATACGTCGGATTGGCACGGCAAACGTTGGTCAATCGGCGGGGAAAAGGACTGCGTCCGAGGGCCAACAAAGTTGCCAATCGTCTCCGCTACCACAGGGACGAATTAGACGATTGGATTCGGTCAAATGGGCATGAACCAGCCCGTCGCGGCCGCCCACCGAAGACCTAAGCAACAGCTTGCCTTTTTGATTGGAACAGATCATGATAATTTCAAATACAACCCTGATTTGAGTTGTTGCGAAGCTTAAGGCTTACATTATGGCTTTCAATATTAAGTATGATTTAAGCAATCTATTGTTAATGCGATTGAAATTTGTATTTTACAATAGCTTCATCCACAAGGTGCCAAAGTCGCGCACGCCGCTCTATCTGGCCCGGCACCGGCGGAAGTCGCGGCTCTCCCCAAACACCTTCATGCCATAAAATCAAAGGGGGTTTGGGGCATCACCCCAAGCGGGTGCGGGCGGCAGCCCGCCCTTGCCCCTACTTCTTCGGCCGGAAGGGCGTATCCACTCCGTCCACTTCGGCCTTGAGCACGTCGCGCACCAGTTCGGGGTCGCAGCCCATCAGGACGGCGTCTTCCAGCAGTTCCAGGGCCAGGGTGCGGAATTCGGCGAGATTCTCCTCGAGAACCTTCAACTTCTCGACGCAGGCCACGGGCGAGCCGTCGGGCTGGCGCCATTTGGCGTTGGAGGCGGAAACGGTCTTAAGCTTGGCGGTCATGAAATCCTCAGGCTGAAGTGCGGGCGCCGGTCTCGTCGAATTCCATGACGGTAAGATCCTCGTCCATGAAAATTTCGGCGCGACGCAACGCCCCATTGTCGTGGTACTGATAGCGATGACTTATCTGCACATCGCCATAGACCAGCTTGTCACAGCCCACCAGACGGTCGGCGGCATCGAACCATGCCTTCATATAGGTGTTGCGGTGGCCGAGATCGCTCTCTTCCAGCGGATTGACCAGCCGCAGCGGCAGCTTGACGCCGGAATAGGACACGAAATAGCGGCAAGACGCGTGGTCGGGCACGGACATCGGGGGCTTCCCTTGCGATTTTCCCCGTCATCATGGGGAGATTCCTCCTCTCGGGCAAGGGGTGCGCAAGCATGAGGGCCATCGTCATAGGAGCGGGGCCAGCGGGTCTGATGGCCGCCGAAGTAATGGCGTCCCATGGGCTGAAGGTCGAGATATTCGACGCCATGGCCTCGCCCGGACGCAAGTTTCTGCTGGCCGGCAAGGGGGGGCTCAACCTGACCCATTCCGAGCCGCCGGAACGCTTCGTCACCCGCTATGGCACCGCCGCCGGCTTCATGGCGCCGCTGCTGGCCCAATTCGGCGCCGACCCGTTGCGCGCCTGGGCCGAGGGATTGGGCGTCAGCACTTTCGTCGGCTCGTCCGGCCGAGTGTTCCCCGCCGAAATGAAGGCCGCTCCGCTGCTGCGGGCCTGGATGCGCCGCCTGCGCGGCCTGGGCGTTGTGCTCCACACCCGGCGCCGCTGGCTGGGCTGGGACGACCACAACCATCTGCGCTTCGCCGGGCCGGAGGGGGAGGAGACGGTCGACGCCAAGGTCTGCGTCCTGGCCTTGGGTGGCGCCTCGTGGCCGAACCTGGGGTCGGATGGCGGCTGGGCTCCCATCCTGGCGGCCAAAGGCATCGCCATCACGCCACTCAAGCCCGCCAATTGCGGCTTTGACCTGGACTGGAGCCCCAGCTTCGCCGAGCGCTTCGCCGGCGGCCGCACCGGCACGGTGGAGCTGACCTTCAAGGGCCAGAAGCGGCGCGGCGAAGTCACTGTCACCGCCACCGGCATCGAGGGCGGCGCCGTCTACGCCCTGTCGGCGGAGTTGCGCGATGCCCTGGCCGAAGAGGGCCAGGCGGAATTGCTGGTAGACCTGATGCCGGACTGGAGCCCGGCCAAAGTGGCGGCGGCCCTTGGGCGGCCGCGCGGCTCGCGCTCGCTCTCCACCTTTCTGAAGAAGGCCCTGCCGCTCAATCCCATGGCGCTGGGGCTGCTGCGCGAAGCATGTTCCGCCTCCGAGCCGGGCGCTCTGGCCAAGGCGATCAAGGCCCTTCCGCTTCGCCTCAAGCGCCCCCGCCCCCTGGCCGAAGCCATCTCCACCGCGGGCGGCATCGGGCTGGCGGAACTGGATGACGGAATGATGCTGAAAGCCTTGCCGGGCGTATGGGTTGCCGGTGAAATGCTGGACTGGGAAGCCCCCACCGGGGGCTACCTGCTGACGGGCTGCTTCGCCACCGGTGTCGCGGCGGGACTGGGGGTCCTGCAGCGATGTAACTCTCTGTAACAAAAACGCCGATTTTTCTTCTGCCTTGCAACATGACTGAGGTAGGGTGTGCCCGTCCAATAGGGGACCTCTTACACAAGTCGTCAGCTACTGTATTCATGGGCCTGTCGCTGGACATCGCCGAGTCCGAACGCAAACAAGCCATAGGGGTAAAGTCCCTTCTGGTGTTGTCGTCGTTCGTCTACGCACTGACGTGGGTATTCCTGCCTCTAATGGTGAATACCACTCTTAATCGTGACACCATTCAGATCGTCTACTGGGGACTGGAGTGGCAGCCGGGCTTCTTCAAGCACCCACCGTTGATCAGCTGGGTGAGCGAAGTCGCCATCAGGCTGTTCGGGGCCTCGGACGCCGTGATCTATGGCCTCAGCGTCGCGGTGATGCTGAGCTCGTTCGGCTTCATCCATCGGCTGGCACGGCGCTATCTGGACAGCATGGGCGCGGCCCTGGCCGTGGTAACCCTGCCGGTTCTGGGCTATTACAGTTACATCGTCCCCCACTTCAACCACAACATCGCCCTCAATCTGCCCTGGTGCGCGGCCATCTGGTTCGCCTATCTGGCCATCGAGGAACGGCGGGGTTGGGCGTGGCCCCTGCTGGGGCTGGCGCTGGGCGCCGGAATTTTGTCCAAATACACCATCCTGATTCTGCCGCTGCTGTTCCTGATCCATGTGGTGGCGACGCCCCAGCATCGCTGGGTTCTGCATTCGCCGCGGGTCTGGGGGGCGGTTGGGCTGTGCCTGCTGGTGGCCGGCCCTCATCTCTACTGGCTAGTGACTCACGGCCTCGGGCCGCTTCGCTACTTGTCCAGCGGAGCCGGGCTGAGCGACGACACCTTCCTCGATCGTCATCTGGTCAATCCGGCCGCGGCCCTGCTCACCATGGCCGGCATGTGCGCCTCGCTGATGATCGCCCTGGTGGGCGGCCTGGGCCTGCCCAAGCTGCAACCCGCCAGATGGTGCAGCAAAGACCGCTTCCTGCTGCTGGTCGGCCTCGGTCCGGCGGCCCTGGTGACCATCTTGTCGGCGATCACCGGCGGTGGGCTGCGCGTCGAATGGGCGGCATCGTTCTTCCTGCCCCTTCCGATTCTGCTGCTGCGGCTGTTCTATCCGCCGCCCACGCCATGGCGAATCAACCGGCTGCTGGCCTGGACCAGCGGCCTGATGGTGGCCATGGCCACCACCTACGTGCTGATCTTCACCGGCATCATCGCCGACATGGACGAGGGAAAGTGGTCACGCTTCCCCGACCGGCCGCTGGCCGCCGCCGCCGCCGATGGATGGAGCCAGGTTTGCAACACCCCCGTGCCGGTGATCATCGCCGATGCCTGGCTGGGCGGCACCGCATCATTCCGGCTGCGGGAACGGCCCCGCGTCTATAGCGAAGCCGATTCCCAGATGGCTCCCTGGCTGTCAGACGAGGACATCCGCAGCAGCGGCGCACTCATCTTGTGGGATCAGGCGCTGAACGGCCGCTATCGCGACATCGATCACCAGGATGCCCCCCGGCCGGGCGAGCCCCTGGACTGGTTCCCCGGCATTCCCGCCCTGGAAGCCCGGTTCGGCCCCATTACCGTGCTGCCCGACGTGACGCTGGATTATCCCGGCCCCGTCGCCCAGGCCCCGGTAGTTCTGGGCCGCGCCGTGATCCCGCCGGCTCGGCCCTGCCGTTAATCCCCGTCCGTCTGGAATTCAGGACGCGCCATCCCCAAATTGGAATAAGTTCAAGATGGGGAGCCGCCGCCATGCCCAATTGGGACTTTGAGGATTGCGAACCGGCCATCGAGGCCGAGCACACCCGGCTTTATCGCATGATGAACCGGCTGGAGCCGGTGATCACCGACAGCCACAGCGAGACCACCGTGGCGCGCGCTATCCATGTGCTGCAAGTGCGCATGGCCGACCACTTTCATGTGGAAGAGGAACTGTTCGTCACCGCCGACTGGACGTCACGGCAAGTGATGATCCGCGATCACCACGAATTGCTGGGCATGCTGGCCGCCCTAGCGGCCATTCCCGCAGAGGACGGAACGGCGCGGCGCACCCTGTTCACCGCATTCCTGCAAGCGCTGGCGCGCCACGATAATGACGTGGACGCGCCGCTCTTTTCACGGAAGCACTGAGGCCCCGGCAGATCAGCCCTCGACGGGCTCGACCGGCATGACCACGTCCGGCTGGTCGCCCTCGCCCGGAACCGGCGCGGGGGCCTGGGCCTGACGGGACTGGATTTCCACGCCGTTTTCATCCTCCCCTTCGCCGCCCATGGACTGGTCCTCGGCGGGAGTGGGCATCTGCTGGCGCGGACGGCCGTTATTCTGGTTCTGGGCGTTGATCACCCGAAAATAGTGCTCGGCGTGCTGGTAGTAGTTCTCAGCAGCGACGCGATCACCTTGAGACGAAGCGTCACGGGCCAGGGACAGATACTTCTCCAGCACCTGATGGGCGTTGCCGCGAATCCGGCCCTCGGGGCCGTTGCTGTCGAACACCTGGTTGCGGCTGGGGATGCCGCCGCCGCCGCCACCGCCGCCGCCGTGCTTCTTGCCGCCGCCGCCGTTAGGTCCCCGTCCACGGGAACGCTGCTTCGGATTTAAAGAGGACCTGCCTTCATGGTTCACGAGTGCTCTCCGTTATAGGCCTCCCTGCCGACATCTCTGCACGGCCTGTCCGCATCCGATTTCGGGGCGGCGGTGGGGGAGTTCACAGCGCTGAACCAAGGGCGGAGCGAAGGGCTCGACGAGACCCCCCCGGTTCGAAATGGCGCGTGTGGGGCCACACTAGACGCCGACGGCTGTTATTCCAACAATTATTTTATGCGCCGCACAATGACGCAGCGCTCGATACCGCCCAGGTCGCGCCGCACGCTGGCTCCGGCCAGCCCGGCCGCCGCCAGCAGGGCGCAAACATCGACGGCCTGCCCCGCCCCCACCTCCAGGGCGGCGATGCCGCCGGGCGCCAGCAGGCGGGCCATGTGGGGAATCAGGCGGCGATAGCACTCCAGCCCGTCCGACCCGCCGGCCAGGGCAGAGCGGGGCTCGTAGCGGGCCACCTCCGGCTCCAGGCCGTCGATCTCGGCATCGGGGATATAGGGGGGATTGGAGACGATCACGTCGAATTGGCCGTTCAGCCCCTCGCCCCAGTCGCCCAGGCGGAACTCGGCGCGGGGCGCCAGGCCCAGGGAAAGGGCATTGCGGCCCGCCACCGCCAGGGCGGCGGGGCTGGCATCGATGCCGAGGCCAGTGGCATGCCCCAGTTCCGACAACAGCGTCAGCAGGATGCAGCCGGTTCCCGTGCCGAAATCCAGCAGGCGCCGGGGCCGTCCCCGATCCTCCAGGGCGTCAAGCACGGCTTCGATCAGGGTCTCGGTATCCGGGCGCGGGTCCAGGGTGTCGGCGGTGACCGCAAATTCGAGCGTCCAGAAACCGCGCCGCCCCAGGATGTGGGACATGGGCTCTCGCGCCGCCCGGCGTTCCAGCAGGGCGGCAAGGCGGGCCGCCTCGTCGCCGGTCAGTTCGGCATGGTGCGAGGCGGGCAGACGGCGCATCTCGACGCCCAGCACTTCGGCGACCAGCAGGCGGGCGTCGTAATGGGCGGTGTCGATCCCCACGCCGGCCAGCCGGGCGGCCGCCGCGTTGATAGCCTGACCTGCCGTGGCCATTATTCCATCTCGGCCAGACGTTCGGCCTGATCGGCGGCGACCAGCGCCTCAACCAGCTCGTCCAGGGCGTCGCCGCTCATTACCGCGTCGATCTTGTACAGCGTCATGTTGATGCGGTGATCGGTGACGCGCCCTTGCGGGAAATTATAGGTACGGATGCGTTCCGAGCGGTCGCCCGAGCCCACCTGGCTCTTGCGGGCGGCGGCGCGCTCGGCGTCCTTGGCGGAACGCTCGCGCTCGTACAGGCGGGCGCGCAGCAGCTTCAGGGCGGTGGCCTTGTTCTTGTGCTGGCTCTTTTCCTGCTGGCAGGCGACGGCGAGGCCGGTGGGGATATGGGTAACGCGCACCGCCGAATCCGTGGTGTTGACCGACTGGCCGCCCGAGCCCTGCGAGCGGTAGACGTCGAAGCGCAGGTCGGAATCGTTCAACTGGATATCCACCTCCTCCGCCTCGGGCATGATGGCCACGGTGGCGGCCGAAGTGTGGATGCGGCCCTGGGATTCGGTGGCGGGCACCCGCTGCACCCGATGCACGCCGGATTCGAACTTGAGTCGGGCGAAGACGTTGCGCCCGGTGATGGTGGCGCTGGCCTCCTTGACGCCGCCGATGCCGGTGTCGTTGACGTCCATCACCTCGAAGCGCCAGCCGTGCAGGCCGGCATAGCGCTCGTACATGCGGAACAGCTCGGCGGCGAACAGCGCCGCCTCCTCGCCGCCGGTGCCGGCGCGCACTTCGATGATGGCGTTCTTTTCGTCGGCCTCGTCCTTGGGCAGCAGCATGATCTGCACTTCGCGCTCCAGGGCGGGCAGCCGCTCCTTCAGCGCGTAGAACTCTTCCTCGGCCAGATCCTTCATGTCGGGATCGTTCATCATCTCGGCGGCCTGGACCATGTCTTCCCGGGCCTTGCGGAAGGCCTGGACCGCCGTCACCACCGGGTCGAGTTCCGACAGTTCCTTGGACAGGCGCTGAATGGTCTGGGAGTCCATCCCCTCGCCCGAGGACAGTTGCGCCCGGACCTCGTCGTGGCGATACAGCACCTTGTCGAATTGCGTCTCGAGATTCATCCGGCAACCTTCATCACTGTCATCCCGACGACCATCGGGAGGAGGGATCTCATTCTGATCCGACTGTTCAATTCCGGCTCCTTGCCATCAAGCGGAGATTCCTCTCTTCGCTCGGAATGACAAGGATATTTCCTACTCATCCAGGCGGAACAGAATCCGCAGCGTCTTTTCCATGGCGCGCCACTCGGCGCCATCCGAGGCCACATCCTTCATCACCTCGGACGGAGCATGCAGCAGCCGGTTGATCAGCAGCCTGGTGGCCTCGGCGGCGTCATGGCCGGCTTCGGCCAACACCAGGTCCCGCGCCTCGTCGAAGCGGGCGCGAAGGGCGACGATGGCGGGCACGGCGGCCCGCGCCGCGCGCCCGCGCAGAAAAGCCTGGGCTTCGGCCTCGACGATCTCGCGGGCGGCCCGGGCGGCGGCCTCGCGGGTGGCGCGACCTTCCAGCGCCACCTTCTCCAGATCGGCCAGATCATAGAGAAAGGCGCCGTCCAACCGGTTGACCGCCGGCTCGATATCGCCGGGAATGCCGGCATCCACCAGGAACACCGGCTTCCTGCGGCGCTTTCGCAGCGCATTGGTCACCATCTCGGAAGTCACCGAGACGGTCCGCGCCCCCACGCAGGTCAGCACCACGTCAAAGGAGGCCAGGGTTTCCCGCAGATCCTCGAAGGCCAGGACATGACCGTCCAGGGACTTGGCCACCGCCTCGGCGCGGGCGGCACGCGGCGCGGCGACCGAGATGTCCTTCAGGCCGGCGGCCAGCAGGCTTTCGGCCACCAGTTCGCCCATCTCGCCGGTGCCCACCAGCAGGGCGCGCAAGCCCGCCAGATCACCGTGCACGTCGCGGGCGGTCTGGACGGCGGCGGCGGCGATGCTGACCGGTCCCTCGCCGATGGAGGTTTCGCTGCGCACCCTTTTGGCGGCGGCGAAGGCCGCCTGGAGGAAGTGATCCAGCTCGCCGCCACAGCACCCGGCATCGCGGGCCAGACGATGGGCTGCCTTGACCTGCCCCGTGACATGAGGCTCGCCGATCACCAGGGAATCCAGCGACGAGGTGACGGTAAAGCCGTGGCGCACCGCCTCTCCCCCGGTCAGGGTGTAGAGGTGGGGCAAGAGCGCGGCGGGCTCCAGCCCCGCCCGCGCCGCCAGGGCCTCGGCCACCAGCCGGGCGGCATGGACCGGATCGCGGTCCTCGGCCCAGATCTCCACCCGGTCGCAGGTGGCCAAGACCAGGCATTCCGGCAGACCGGCCCGCTTCAGCGTTTCCAGAAAGGCGGGAGCGACGGCGTCGTCCACGAACAGGGCGTCACGCAACGACAGGGAGGCCGACCGATGGTTGGCTCCGATGACGACCAGATGATGCGACACCCCACTCACCCCTTCGGCCCCGCCTAAAGCTGGCGGCCGAGGTAATCCTCCAGCTGGGCCAGCGGCACCTCTTCCTGGGTGGAATTGTCCAGGTCGCGGATGGTGACGGCGGCCCGGGCCGATTCCTCTTCGCCCAAAATCACGGCAAAGCGGGCATTGACCTTGCTGGCCCGCGCCATGCGCTTCTTCATGTTGCCGGAGAACCCCATCTCCACGGCGCGGCCCATGCGGCGCAGCCGCTCGGCCACCGCCAAGGCGGCCATGGTATCGCCCATGGGGATGACACTGATCGGCCGTACGTCGTCGGCCACCTCGCCCACCAGCATGGACAGCCGCTCGACCCCGGCGGCCCAGCCGATGCCCGGGGTGCGGGCGCCGCCCATGGTGGCGATCAGCTCGTCATAGCGGCCGCCGGCCAGAACGGTGCCCTGGGCACCCAGCTCGGTGGTGGTGAACTCGAAAGCCGTGTGGCAGTAATAGTCGAGGCCGCGCACCAGCTTGGGATTCAGAATGAAGGGAATGCCCAGGGCATGCAGCCCCTCTGTCACCTGGGTGAAGAACTCGCGGGCGGCGGGCGACAGCGAGTCGGTCATCAAAGGCGCGTTCTCGACGATGCGGCGGTCGCCCTCGTCCTTGGAATCCAGGATGCGCAGCGGATTGCGCTCGAGCCGGTTGCGGCTGTCCTCGGACAGGGACTCGCGGAACTGGGACAGATAGGCCACCAGGGCATTGCGATAGGTCTCGCGGCTTTCGGCATCGCCCAGGGTGTTGATCTCCAGGCGTACCTTGGAGGCCAGACCCAGCTCGGACAGCACCCGCCAGGCCAGGGCGATGACCTCCACGTCGGCCAGGGGCGATTCCACGCCCAGCAGTTCGACGCCTACCTGATGGAACTGGCGCAGGCGCCCCTTCTGGGGGCGCTCGTGGCGGAACATGGGGCCACGGTAGAACAGCTTGAGCGGCAACGACTGGGCCAGCCCGCCCGAGATGAAGGCCCGCGCCACGCCGGCGGTGCCCTCGGGGCGCAGCGTCAGGGATTCTCCCGAACGGTCGGAGAAGGTGTACATCTCCTTGGTCACCACGTCGGAGGTCTCGCCCAGGGTGCGGGCGAAGACGTCGGTGAATTCGAAGATGGGCGTCATGATCTCGCCGAAGCCGTAGCGGCGGGCGGCGGAAAAGGCGATGTCCTCGACCCGCCGGTGGCGGCGGGACTCGTCGGGCAGCAGGTCATGGGTGCCGCGAACCGGTTGCAGGCTGGACAAAATCAGCTTCCCTTCTGCTTGGCGGCTTCGATCTCGGCGGCACGCGCCTCGACCAGTTCGACGATGTGGTCGACCATGGTCTTGCCGTCGACGTTATGATCGGGCGAGCCGCCGATATAGACCTTGTGGCTGTCGGCACCGCCGCCGGTGATGCCCACCATGGTCTCGCGGGCCTCGCCGGGGCCGTTGACCACGCAGCCCAGGATGGACAGCGTCACCGGCGCCCGCACATGGGACAGCCGGTTTTCCAGGGTCTCCACCGTCTTGATGACGTCGAAGCCCTGCCGCGCACAGGACGGGCACGACACGATGCGCACGCCGCGGTGGCGCAAATCCAGGGTCTTCAGCATCTCGAAGCCGACCTTGACCTCCTCGGTCACGTCGGCCGACAGCGAGACGCGTAGGGTGTCGCCGATGCCCTGCCACAGCAGCGAGCCGATGCCGATGGCCGACTTGACCGTGCCGCCGATCAGGCCGCCGGCCTCGGTGATGCCCAGATGCAGGGGATAGTCGCAGGCCTTGGCCAGCCCCTGGTAGGCCGCCACCGCCAGGAAGACGTCGGAGGCCTTGACGGCGATCTTGAACTCGAAGAAATCGTTGTCTTCCAGCAGCTTGGCGTGTTCCAGCGCGCTTTCCACCAGAGCGTCCGGGCAGGGCTCGCCGTATTTGTCCAGCAGATGCTTGTCCAGCGAGCCGGCATTGACGCCGATGCGCATGGAACAGCCGTAATCCTTGGCGGCCTTGACCACCTCGCGCACCCGCTCGTGCGAGCCGATATTGCCGGGATTGATGCGCAGGCAGGCGGCGCCGGCCTCGGCGGCCTCGATGCCGCGCTTGTAGTGGAAATGGATGTCGGCGATCAGCGGGACCGGCGATTCCTTGGCGATGGTCTTGAAGGCCTTGGTCGAGTCCTCGTCGGGGCACGAGACGCGCACCAGATCGGCGCCGGCATCGGCGGCGCGGCGGATCTGCTCCAGCGTCCCCTTGATGTCGGTGGTGAGCGTGTTGGTCATGGTCTGGACCGAGATGGGGGCGTCGCCGCCGACCGCCACGGAACCGACATGGATTTGCCGCGACTTGCGTCGGACGATTTCACGGTAGGGCCGCAGACTCATGGGACATTCTCGCTGACATAAGGGGCCTCGCCCCGGCCGGCACGAAGCCGAGCGGGGCGAGGCGTTATAACGCATTCGGGCCAAGCTCCGAAAGCGACAACCTGTTTGTGGGTATCAGCCGCCGGTCGCCAGCTTGTCGGGATCGAGACGGATGTCGCGCCGCACCTGGCCCGGCGCGCCCAGGGCCGGAACCTTGCGGCCGTCCACATTGACCTCCAGGGAGCCGGCATTGCCCACCATCAGGCTGAGGCCCGAGCGGTTGGGAACCCGGAAGCTGTCGCCCCGGCGCAGCAGGCGGCTCATGAGCAGGGAGCCATCCACCTCGCGCACCTGAATCCAGCAATCATCGCCGGTGGCCTTCAGCACCACGCGGGAGTCGGCGTATTCGGTGCCATAGACCTTGCCATCGGCAACGGCAGTGGCGGGAGTCTCGGCCTTAGGCGGCTCGACCTTGGCGGGCTCGGCCTTGGGAGCTTCCACCTTGGGAGCTTCCACCTTGGCGGGTTCCGGCTTAGGAGCCTCGACCTTGGGCGGCTCGACCTTGGCGGGTTCCGGCTTAGGAGCCTCGACCTTGGGCGGTTCGACCTTGGCGGGTTCCGGCTTAGGAGCCTCGACCTTGGGCGGTTCGACCTTGGGCGCGTCAATCTTGGCCGGTTCGGTTTTCGGCGCCTCGACCTTGGCCGGCTCGGTCGCGGCGGGGGCCGGATTGGCCGCGGAGGGCTTGTCCTCCTCGGCCTCGACGGGGGGAACTACCTCGTCCTTGGTCTTGTCGTCGCCCGGCTTGGCGACGTCGCCGGTCTTGGCCTCGCCGGTCAGGCTGGCCTGCCGGTTGAGCACGCCGGCCAGGCGATCGGGCAAGGGCGGCACCATTTCGGTGACCTTGGTCTCCGACGACGACAGCAGGTACCAGCCGCCATAGGCCACCGCCGCCAGGATCAGACCCAGGAAGATGACCGCGCCGCCGGGAATGCGACCCTCGGACACCGGCGAGGGAAAGGTCAGCTCGGTGCGGTTCTTGAAGCCGCCCGCCCCTTCCTCGCGGAAGCGCCGCACCATCTCTTCGCTGTCCAGGCCGAGATACTCGGCGTAGGAGCGCAGAAAGCCTGCGGCATAAGTCCCCCCCGGCAGGTCGCGATGACGCCCGTCTTCCAGGGCTTCCAGGTAGAGCTGGCGGATGCGCAGCAGCTTGGCGCAATCGGGAAGGGTCTTGCCCATGCCCTCGCGCGCGGCCCGCAGGGTGGCGCCCACCCCGGCATTGACCGCCAGCGCGGCGGCGACGGAGGCAGCAATCTCGACCACCGGCTCCGGAGCGGGCTCGGGCGGCGTTTCGGGCGCGGCGACCGGCTCGGAAGCCTCGGCCGGAGTCTCGGTCTGGGGGTCGGTTGCTGTGCTATCCACGTCGGACGAGCCTTTCCGCATTGCGTGTGGCGACCTTGTTTAACAAATCCACCCGCGGGCTGGCAACCACCCCTGCCGGATCACAGCACCACGCCATGATCGAGCGCGAAGGTCTTCAGCTTGTTCCGCAGGCTATGGTCGGGCGATTTGAGGAGCGTGTTCATGTAGGCTTCGAGCGCGCCGATATCCAGGCTGCGCACCATGGTCTTGACCGGTCCGATATTGGGGGCCGACAGCGAGAGGTGACGGATGCCCACGCCGATCAGCGCCATGGCCTCCAGCGGCCGTCCGGCCATTTCGCCGCACACCGACAGGGTGACGCCGTACTGGGCGCACTTGGCCGCCACATAGCGCATGAAGCGCACCATGGCGGGCGCCAGGGAATCATAGCGCTCGGCGATGCGCGGATTGCCGCGGTCCACCGCGAACAGGAACTGGGTCAGATCGTTGGAGCCGATGGACACGAAGTCCACCATGGGCAGCAGCGCGTCCAGCTGCAGCGCCAGGGCAGGCACTTCCAGCATGGTGCCGACCTTGAGCCTGGAGGGCATGGGGTTGCCCATGGCGCGCTCGCGCTCCAGCTCCTTGTCGAGGATCAGGCGCGCCTGAACGAACTCGGAGACCTCGGCGATCATGGGGAACATCACCGACAGTTCGCGCCCCTGGGCGGCGCGCAGCAGGGCGCGCAACTGCGAGCGCATGACCGCCGGACGGTCCAGGGTGATGCGGATGGACCGCCAGCCCAAGGCCGGATTGTCCTCCTCGTAGGGATTCCAGTAGGGCAGAACCTTGTCGCCGCCCACGTCCAGGGTGCGGAACACCACCGGCTTGCCCTCGGCCTGATCGAGGATCTTCTTGTACAGCAGGGTCTGGGCCGCCACGTCGGGCAAGCTGGAGCGCGCCATGAAGGGCAGCTCGGTGCGGTACAGCCCAATGCCGTCGGCCCCGGAATCGTGCAGGTGCTGCAGATCCAGCAGCAGGCCGGCATTCATGTGGATGCCGATGCGCACGTCCTGGCGGGTGACGGCGGGCAGTTCGCGCAGGCGGGCATACACGGCCTGGCGCAGCTGGCGCTGGCTGATGGCGTCGATATAGGTTTCGCGGATGTCGTCGGGCGGGCGGATGAACACCTGGCCGTTGTCGCCGTCGCAGATCACCGGGTCCAGCGGCTCGATCTTGTCGAGCACGTCCTTGACGCGGCCCACCACCGGGATGTCCAGGGCACGGGCCACGATGGCCACGTGCGAGGTCGCCGACCCCTCCTCCAGCACCAGACCGCGCAGGCGCTTGGGGTCGTAGTCGAACAGCTCCATCGGCCCCAGGTTGCGGCCGATCAGGATGGCGCCCTCGGGCAGATCGGCGGCGCCGGGGCGCTGGTCGTCGTCCCCGCCGGCCAGATGCTGCAGCAGGCGGTTGGCCAGATCCTCGAAATCGTGCATGCGCTCGCGCAGGTAGGGATCGGTGATCTGGCTCATGCGGGCGCGGGTGTCGTCATGGACCTTCTGCACCGCCGCCTCGGCGGTCAGGCCGGTATGGATGGCCTCGCTGATGCGGTTCAGCCAGCCCTTGTCCTCGGCGAACATGCGATAGGTCTCGAGCACGTCGCGGTGCTCGCCGTCCCGCATCTCGGGGCGCGAGAACAGTTCCTCCAGCGCCAGCTTGATGCCGGTCAGCGCCTTCTTCAGACGCTCCAACTCGGCGTCGGTATCCTCGGCCACCAGGCGCTGGATGGTGATGCGCGGCCGGTGCAGCACCGCCACGCCGACGCCGACGCCGCCGTTGAGCTTGACGCCCTCCATGCGCAGCGGCAGCAGGGCATTGCCGTCCACCGGCACCAGTTCGGCGCGGTTGACCAGCTCGCCCGACACCAGCAGCTCGGCCAGCACCATGGCCACGGTCTCGAGAGTCTCGATCTCCTCGTCGGTGTAGTGGCGCATGGTGCGGTTCTGCACTACCAGGACGCCGACCACGCGCGAGCCGCGGATGATGGGCACGCCCATCAGCGAGTGGAAGATCTCTTCACCGGTTTCCGGCCGGAAGACGAAGTTGGGATGGACCTGGGCGTCGGCCAGGGCCAGCGGCCGCGCATGGGCCGCGATGTCGCCGACCAGACCCTCGCCGACCCGCAGACGGGTCTGGTGCACAGATTCCTTCTTCAGGCCTTCGGTGGAGAACAGTTCCAGCACTTCGCCGGCGCGCATGACGTAGCACGAGCACACCTCGGCCACCATGTCGGCGGCAATCAGCTTGACCACCTTGTCCAGGCGATCCTGGGCCGAACCGCTGCCGGCCATGACGTCGCGCAGACGTCCCAGCAGGCGGCGCGACACGGAGGTCATTCCCGCGCTCTGCATCACATGCCTGCCTGGGCGACCCGCCCGGCGACTGAGGGGCAAGACCCGACGAACCGAAGGCGAGGAGTTGCGGCCAAAGGCCGGCGCGGCTTATGCCGCGAGAGCCAAGGGCCGGCGCAGACGGCCCGCCCGGCGACTGAGGGGCTGACCGACATCACGCCTGCACCGGAACGGGGCCGTGGCGGTCGGCCAGGGCGGCCAGTGCCTGGCTCAGCAATTCCTGCAAGATCTCGGCGGTGGGCTGCTCGCGGGTCACCATGCCGACGCTTTGCCCGGCCATCAGCGAGCCGTTTTCCACGTCGCCGTCGATGACGGCGCGCTTCAGGGCTCCGGCCCAGAAATGCTCGATCTCCAGCTGGGCGTCCTTCTGCTCGATCTCGCCGGACTTGAAGCGGGAGATCACTTCCATCTGGAACAGGATGAAGCGCCGGGTGGCGTTGTTGGAGAGCGCCCGCACCGGAATCACCGGGAACTGGGGATCGACCTGCACCGAGGGCAGGGCATCACGGGCGGCGGCGCGGATGAACGCCTTCTTGAAGTTGGGATGGGCGATGCATTCGCTGGCGCAGACGAAGCGGGTGCCCAACTGGCAGCCCGACGCCCCCATCTCCAGGTAGGAGACGATGGCCTCGCCCCGGCCGATGCCGCCGGCCACGAAGACCGGAACCTGATCGATCACGGGAAGAATTTCCTGGGCCAGCACGCTGGTGGCGACGGGACCCACATGGCCTCCGGCCTCGGCCCCTTCGATCACCAGGGCGTCAACGCCGGCGCGCAGCAGCTTCTTGGCCAGCACCACGGCGGGGGCGAAGCAGATCACCTTGGCCCCGGTATCCTTGGCCCGCTTGATGGAAGCGGCGGACGGCAGGCCGCCGGCCAGCACGATGTGCCCCACCTGCATCTCGCCGCAGACGTCGATCAGGGCGTCCAGGTCGGGATGCAGGGTGATCAGGTTGACGCCGAACGGCCTGGCGGTCAGTTCCTGGGTGGCGCGTATCTCCTCGCGCAGCAGGCCCGGCCCCATGGAGCCGCAGGCCAGCACGCCGAAACCGCCGCCATTGGAAATGGCGGCGACCAGCTGGCGTTCGGAAATCCACGACATCGCACCGCCCATGATGGCGTATTCGGTGCCGAGAAATTCCCGTCCGCGCCGCCACAGGTGCTCGAGCCGCTCCCTCGCCTTATCCATCAGGCCCTCTGGCAAGTGCCCCGCTTACGCGGCATCCAGACCATAGGCGGTATGAAGCGCGCGCAGGGCCAGTTCAGTGTACTTCTCTTCGATCAGCACGCTGATCTTGATTTCCGAGGTGGAGATCACCTGGATATTGATACCCTCGGACGCCAGAGTCTGGAACATCTTCTGGGCGATGCCGGCGTGCGAGCGCATGCCGACGCCGATCACCGAGACCTTGACCACGTTGGGGTCGGCCAGCAGCTTCTCGAAGCCGAGATTGCCCTTGGCATCCTCCAGCACCTTCTTGGCCCGCTCCAGATCGGCATTGCCGACGGTGAAGGTCAGGTCGGTGGACTTGCCGTCCTCGGACACGTTCTGGACGATCATGTCCACGTTGACCGCCGCCTCGGCCAGCGGGCCGAAGATGGAGGCCGCGACGCCCGGCCGATCGGCCACGCGCACCAGGGTGATCTTCGCCTCATCGCGGCTGTAGGCGATGCCGCTCACCAATTCCTTTTCCACGATCTCATCCTCATCGCAAACGAGAGTACCGGGCTTGTCTTCAAAGCTGGAAAGCACCTGGACGCGCACGCGGTGCTTCATGGCCATCTCGACCGAGCGGGTCTGCAGCACCTTGGCGCCCACCGAGGCCAGCTCCAGCATCTCCTCATAGGTGATCTTGTCGAGCTTCTTGGCCACGGAGACGATTCGGGGGTCGGTGGTATAGACCCCGTCCACATCGGTATAGATGTCGCAGCGATCGGCATGCAGAGCCGCCGCCAGCGCCACCGCCGAGGTGTCCGAGCCACCACGGCCCAGCGTCGCGATCCGGTTGTCCGGCCCCAGTCCTTGGAAGCCGGCGACCACCGCCACCTCGCCCTTGCCCATGCGGGCGATCATCTCGTCCGTCTCGATGGACATGATGCGCGCCTTGCCGTGCACGCCGTCGGTGCGGATCGGCAATTGCCAGCCGCACCACGAGCGGGCATTGACCCCCAGCTCCTGCAGCGCGATGGCCAGAAGGCCGGTGGTCACCTGCTCGCCGGTGGCGACCACCGCGTCGTATTCGCGGGCGTCGTGCAGCGGCGCGACCTGATTGCACCAGGCGACCAGCTGGTTGGTGGCGCCCGACATGGCCGAGACCACCACCGCAACCTGGTTGCCGGCGTCAAATTCCCGCTTGACGCGGTTGGCGACATTCTTGATGCGCTCGATGTCGGCGACCGAGGTGCCACCGAATTTCATTACAATGCGAGCCATGAGAAAACCCTTGTTGTCCCAGCCCCGGGCTGATCCTTATTCTCCCTCGCCGCGATCCGCGAAAAACTCTCGTTTGCGCGGTTGCCGCCGGAAGGGCGCGTATTCATACTCTGTCGCCCAGCGGGACGCAAGCACGGCCCCCTTACGAAATGTTGCAGGTGGAGTTGAAATTCATGGACCACGTGGGCACGGCATCGCCCGAGGAAATCGCCCGGTTCACCGCCATGGCCGAGGCCTGGTGGGACCCGCAGGGCAAGTTCAAGCCGCTGCACCGCTTCAATCCCGTCCGCCTGGCCTTCATGCGCCGGCATTTCGCCGCCCATTTCGGCCGTGACGAGAGCCTGATGCGCCCGTTCGAGGGCCTGACCCTGCTGGACGTGGGCAGCGGCGGCGGCCTGCTGTCCGAGCCCCTGGCCCGCATGGGCTTTGCCGTCACCGGCATCGACGCGGGCGACAAGAACGTGGCCGTCGCCCGCCTGCACGCCGAGCAGACCGGCGTGCCGGTGGACTACCGTGTATCAACGCCCGAGCAACTCGATCCCAACGAGGCCTTCGACGTGGTGCTGTCCATGGAAGTGGTCGAGCACGTTCCCGACGTCTCGGCCTTCCTCGGCCACGCCACCGCCCGCCTGAAGCCCGGCGGCGTGTTCATGGGCGCCACCCTGAACCGCACGGCCAAGGCCTGGGCCCTGGCGGTGGTCGGCGCCGAATACGTGCTGGGCTGGCTGCCCAAGGGCACCCACGACTGGAACAAGTTCGTCCGCCCCTCGGAATTCGCCGCCATGCTGCGCGATCGCGGCATCACCGTGCGCCAGATGGCCGGCATGGCCTTCAACCCGCTCAGCGACACCTGGCGCGAGACCGACAATCTCGACGTCAATTACATGCTGTTCGGGGTCAAGGGCTAAGCCCCGCCCGGCGGCGGAAACACCCCATTTCGGGGGCTTTTGCCCCCGATCCCCCAATCGGGAAGCACAGCTTCCCGAACCCTTCAGCTTATTAATCCATTGAAATAAAAAACTGGAGGTTCGGAGGCTGTGCCTCCGAACGGGTCAGGGCGGGTGCCCTGCCGCAAAGCGGGGTTTTTCCCCGGCCTGCTAGCCGCTTATGCGCCGAGAGCCAAGGGTTTCGCAGAAACCCGCCCGGCGACAGAGGGACACGAATCAGTGCATTCGATGCCGGGTGAAGACCCGGAAGCGGGTGCGGGCGTCGTCGACCAGCGGCACGATGGCCAGGAACACCAGGAACACCGCCAGCGGAATGGTCGAGGCATAGCCCACGTATTTGAAGCCCACCGCACCGGCCACGCCGCCCGACAGGAAGGACAGCAGCAGGGAGGCCAGCACGGCCAGCCGGGCCTTGTTGGCCCGCACGGGTTGGTAATGCGCCGATTCCTTCTGGGAGTTGAGATAGAACGCCTTGCCCAGCTCGATACCGATATCGGTAACGATGCCGGTCATGTGGGTGGTGCGGATTTCCGAGTTGGAGATCTTGGAAATGATGGCGTTCTGCAGCCCCATGATGAAGCAGAGCAGCATCACGGTGACCGGAATGAACGCGCTTTCGTGCAGTTCGAGCGAACCACCCATCAGCCCGAAGCACAGCAGCAGAATCGCCTCCCACAGCAGAGGGTAGGCGTATTTGCTGTGGGTGCGGTGATGGCGCCCCCAGTTGATCAGGATCGCCGAATAGGCCGAACCGGCGATGAACGCCGCCAGCGAGCCCAGCCCGACCAGAACGGCGCCGAGTTGATTGGTGACCAGATTGTCCGCCAGCGACGAGACGATACCGGTCATGTGCGAGGTATAGCGCTCGACCGCCAGGAAGCCGCCGGCATTGATCGCTCCGGCGATGAAGGCCAGGGAATAGCCGAGATGCTTGTTGGCGGACGACGTGCGCCGATGGCCAGAAAGCCTGCGCAGAAAATAGATGGGCATACAGCACCGGGGGCAAAGACCTGCTGCGCCGCAGCATAAGCCCTCGATCCCGGAGATTGGAAGGCTAAAGCGCCGAGCGTCAAATGTGAGACAGGTTGTCATCCTGAGCGCCGCGAAGGATCTTTCAGCCTGAGGCGGCTGGCGTTCTCGCGTGAAAGACCCTTCGCCGGGCTCAGGGTGACAGCTTGTTTCTGATGTTGCGCACGATGGTCTAATTCCCTTCGGCCACCCAAGGAATGCGGGCGACGGAAACGCCTTCCTCTTCCAGCTCGGTGGCTTCGGCGGGGGTGGCCTCGCCATAGATGGGCCGGGCCTCGGCGTCGCCGTAATGGATCTTGCGGGCCTCGTCGGGGAATTTATCGCCCACGTAATCGCAATTGGCCTGAACCTTGTGCTTCAGGTCCACCAGCATCTTGCGCAACTCGCCCGCTGCCGCCTGGGCATCCAGGGCCGAGCCGCGGGCCTTGGCCAGGCGCGGCGCCATGGGGGCCTTGTCGATCCGGGTATCGCCGCAAACGGGGCAGGAAATCTCGCCGGCCGCCGCCTGCCCGTCATAGGTGGCGCCGTCCTTGAACCAGGCTTCAAAATGATGCTCGCCAGAGCAGCGCAATTCGAACAGGATCATGGCCGCTGATATCCGCTATCCTCAGCCTTCGTAGCAGATACGGTATTCACCGTACAGAGAAAGCCATGGGCACCGATCCCTTCCGCATCGCCCCCTCCGCCTGGATCGCCCGCTTCGCCGCCCTGGTGCCGGAGGGCGGCACGGTGCTGGACCTCGCCTGTGGCGGCGGGCGCCACGCCCGGCTGTTCCTCGACCGGGGCCACAACGTCACCGCGCTGGACCGCGACATCGCCCAGGCCCGCCTTGCCGAGGGGGCCGAACTGATCGCCGCCGACCTGGAGGACGGCTCGCCCTGGCCGCTGGGCGACCGGGCTTTCGACGCGGTGGTGGTCACCAATTATCTCTGGCGGCCGATCTTCCCCGCCATCCTCGCCGCCCTGAAACCCGGCGGCGTGCTGCTCTACGAGACCTTCGCGGCGGGCAACGAGAAATTCGGCCGCCCGGCCAATCCCGACCACCTGCTGAGGCGGGGCGAGTTGCTGGAGCTGGCCCGCGGCCTGACCGTCGTCGCCTACGAGGACGGCGCCATGGACCACGCCAAGGTGGTCCAGCGCATCGCCGCCGTCAACGGGCCGGGACCGGCTGTGCTGCCGGTCTGAAAGCCGCCGCCGATCAACCACGAAGGCTCGAAGGGGGGAAGGAACACGAAGGATAAGGGGAAACTCCTTCTCCAGACCTTCGTGCCTTCGCGCCTTCGTGGTGAAAATGCCTGGTGAAAAACGGATTATACCGTCCGCCCATGGAAGCGATTCTCTTCCGTCATCCTGAGCCAGGGGCGAAGGATCGTTCACGGGACAGCGGCAGCCGCTTCAGGTTGAAAGATCCTTCCTCCCTGCAGTCGTCAGGATGACACGTCAGGTCAAGCGCCGACCGGTATTACCTCTTCGGCACCCCAAACGGCCGGTCGTGGTCGAGACAGGGGATCTTGCGCCGCGCGTCCTTGACCTTTTCCGGGTCGATGTCGGCCATCACCCAGCCGGGCCGTTCCAGCGCGTCGGCCAGCACTTCGCCCCAGGGACTGACGATCAGCGCATGGCCGTAGGTCTGGCGGTCGTTGACGTGCTCGCCGCACTGGGCGGGGGCGAAGACGTAGCATCCGGTCTCGATGGCCCTGGCCCGCAGCAGCACGTGCCAGTGGGCCTTGCCGGTGGTGCGGGTGAAGGCCGCCGGCACCGCCAGGAAGGACGAGCCCGAATGGGCCAGCGCCCGGTAAAGATGCGGAAAACGCAGGTCGTAGCAGATGGACAGGCCCAGCCGCCCCCAGGGCAGGTCGACGCAGACCGCCTCGTCGCCGGGCTGGAAGGTGGCGGATTCCTTGTAGACCTCGCCCAGGCCCAGATCCACGTCGAACATGTGGATTTTGGAATAGCGCGCCGCGATGCCGCCATCGGGGCTGATCACATAGGTGCGGTTGGCGACCATGCCGCCCTCCAGCAGCACATGCAGGCTGCCGATATGCAGCCAGGCACCTATCTCGCGGGCCAGGTCGCGAAAGAACTTCAGGGCCAGATGCTCTTCTTCCGGCTGGGCCTTCAGCACGATGTTGGAGCGCCCCCATTCCATCATGGCGACGTTCTCGGGCATCAGGATCAGGTCGGCACCGGCGGCGCGGGCCTCCACCGCCAGGGCGGCGGCGGCCTCGCAATTGGCCGTCAGGTCATTGGAGGCGTTGACCTGAAGGCAGGCCGCCTTGAAGCCCCTCACTGGACACCCGCCAGCATGGGATCCAGCTTGCCGTCCTTGTCCAGGGCATAAAGATCGTCGCAGCCGCCCACATGCACGCCGTCGATGAAGATCTGCGGCACCGAACGGCGCCCGCCGGCCCGGTTGGTCATGTACTGGCGCAGGCCGTCGTCGGTCGAGACGTTGATCTCGGTATAGGCCACGCCCTTCTTGGCGAACAGCTTCTTGGCCTTGACGCAATAGGGGCAGACGTCGGTGGTGTAGATCTCGATCTCGGCCATGGGGGGCTCCAGGTTTGGTTACCGATCCTATATAGCGCAGCTAGTTTTCCCGCACCACCCGTCCCAGGGTGAGAACGTCCACCGCCGCGGCCCCGGCCTTGAGCAGCACCCGGGCGCATTCGTCCACGGTGGCGCCGCTGGTCATCACGTCGTCCACCAGCACCACCCGGCGCCCTGCCAGCCTGGGACGCAGGCGCTCGTCCACCTTGAAGGCGCCGGCCACGTTGCGGGCGCGGGCGTCGTGGCCGAGATGCCCCTGGGACGGCGTGCGACGGGTCCGGAGCAGCATGCCGGGCTCCACCGCCCGTCCGCTCAGCTTGCCGATGGCCACGGCCAGCAGGGCCGCCTGATTATAGCGCCGGGACAGCAGACGCCAGCGGTGCAGCGGCACCGGCACCAGCAACGGATCGGCCTCGGCCAGCATGGCGCCCCCGGCCCGCGCCATCCAGCGGGCGAAAGCTCCCACCCCTTCCAGGCGGTCGCCATGCTTGAAGCGCAGGATCAGCGCCTTGGAGGAATCGTCATAGCGGAACACCGCCCGGGCCCGGGAATAATGCGGCGTCCGGCGGGCGCATTCGCCGCAAAGCACTCCGTCGCCGGGATCGAACTCGAAGGGCAGGCCGCAACAGGCACAGGACGGGTCGCCGAGAAAGACCATCCCCGACCAGCAGGTGGGGCACAGGCTGCCGGGCTCGGCCACTTCGGTCTGGCATGACAGGCAGAGCGGCGGCAACAGCGCATCGATGACCAGACGTGCAACCCTGGCCGGCATGATCTTTCCTTCCCAGAAACGGCATGGACATGCCATACAGCCTGACATGAGAATCTTCGACCGCCGCCTGGTGCGCAAGCACCGTGACCGCGCTGCCGGCAATTTCGTCGCCCACGACTTCCTGGTGCGCGAAGTGGCCGAGCGCCTCGCCGACCGCCTGGACGACGTCAAGCGCCGCTTTCCCGTGGCCCTGGACCTGGGGTGCCATACCGGCGAGATGGCCGACACCCTGAAGGGGCGCGGCGGCATCGAGACCCTGGTGCAATGCGACCTGTCGCCCGCCATGGCGGCGAAGGCGGCGGCCAACGGCCACCCGACCCTGGCCGCCGACGAGGAATGGCTGCCCTTCGCGGCCCACAGCTTCGATCTAGTGGTCTCGTGCCTGTCGCTGCACTGGGTCAACGACCTGCCGGGGACCTTGCTGCAGATCCGCCGGGTGCTCAAGCCCGACGGCCTGTTCATCGCCGCCCTGCTGGGAGCCGGCACCCTGGGCGAGTTGCGCCAGTCCCTGCAGGAGTCGGAACTGGCCGAGGAAGGCGGGGTCAGCCCCCGCGTCGCCCCCTTCGCCGACGTCAAGGACCTGGGCGCATTGCTGCAGCGGGCCGGCTTCACCCTGCCGGTGGCCGATGCCGACACGGTGCCGGTCAGCTATGCCGATCCCATGCGGCTGATGGCCGATCTGCGCGGCATGGGCGAGACCAATGCCGTGGCCGAGCAGCGCAAGGGCCTGACCCGGCGCGCCACCCTGCTGCGCGCCATCGCCCTTTACCAGGAGCGCTTCGCCGGCCCCGACGGCCGCCTGCCCGCCACCTTCCAGGTGCTGACCATGACCGGCTGGGCGCCCCACCCCTGCCAGCCCACCGCCGCGCCCCAGGGATGCGCCATTCCCGGCTTGCCCGACCTGATGGGCCGCATGAGCCCCGAGACCGAGTGATGCGCTTCGCCGCCCCCCTGGTCCGTGCCACCCTGATCAAGCGCTACAAGCGCTTCATGGCCGATGTGCGGTTCGACGACGGTACCGAGGTCACCGCCCATGTGGCCAATTCCGGCGCCATGCTCGGCACCGCCGAGCCGGGCATGGAGGTCTGGCTGTCGCCCGCCTCCAACCCCGAGCGCAAGCTGAAGTGGAACTGGGAGCTGGTGACGGTGGACGGCCATCTGGTCGGCGTCAACACCGCCCATCCCAACGGCATCGTCGCCGAGGCCGTGGCCGCCGGCCAAGTCGCCGAACTGGCCGGCTACGATTCCATCCGGCGCGAAGTGAAATACGGCGTCAATTCCCGCATCGACCTGTTGCTGGAGGCCGAAGGCCGCCCCAAATGCTGGGTGGAGGTCAAGAACGTCCACCTGAAGCGGGGCGACTGGGCCGAATTCCCCGACGCCGTCACCGTGCGGGGCACCAAGCATCTGGCCGAGCTGACCGATCGGGTCAGGGCGGGCGAGCGGGCCGTGATGGTCTATCTGGTGCAGCGCGAGGACTGCGCCGGATTTCGTCCCGCCGCCGACATCGATCCGGTTTACGCCAGGACCCTGGCCCAGGCGACACGGGACGGCGTTGAAGCGATCTGCTATACCTGCCGTCTCGCGCCCGACGGCATCGATCTGGGCGCCCCCTTGACCATGGATTTGACTGAGCGGATCTGAAGGACCGATGGAACACGAAGACAGGGAATTTTCCCGCATCCGCCGCCACGGCCCCGCCGATTTCGACGGCATGCGCAAAGCCGGCCAGCTGGCCGCCGAGACATTGGACTTCATCGCCCCCCATGTGGTGCCCGGCGTGACCACCGCCGAGCTCGACCGCCTGTGCGCCGAGTTCATCATCACCCGCGGCGGCATCAATGCGCCCATGAATTACCGGGGCTTTCCCAAATCCATCTGCACCTCGGTCAATCACGTGGTCTGCCACGGCATTCCGGGGGAAAAGCGCCTGGAGGACGGCGACATCGTCAATATCGACGTGACGCCCATCGTCGACGGCTGGCACGGCGATTCGTCGCGTATGTATTACGTCGGCAAGGTCGGCGTGAAGGCCCGCAAGCTGGTGGAGGTGACCTACGAATCGCTGATGCGCGGCATCGAGGTGGTCAAGCCCGGCGCCACCCTGGGCGATATCGGCTATGCCATCCAGAGCTTTGCCGAAAAGCACCGCTTTTCCGTGGTGCGCGACTTCTGCGGCCACGGCCTGGGCCGGATCTTCCACGAGCCGCCCAACGTCATGCATTACGGCAACAAGGGCGAAGGCGGCGTCCTGGCCGAGGGAATGTTCTTCACCATCGAGCCCATGATCAATGCTGGCCGCTTTGAGACCAAGATCCTGGCCGACGGCTGGACGGCGGTCACCAAGGACAAATCCCTGTCGGCCCAGTTCGAGCATTCCATCGGCGTCACCGCCACGGGCTGCGAGATATTTACCCTCTCCCCCGCCGGACGGCACTGCCCTCCATACCTCTAGGGTAAGCACTTTCCCCTACCACCTTTCGGCCATGGCTTTTGCCGGATGGCGGATAATAGCCGTTTCACGCCCGCCCCCCCGGGTCGAGACCCTATGCTTTTTCCCCATCGTTATGTGAGCGCCTTCACATTAGCCTATAACGATTGGGGGTATTCTGACTTCGATGCGATCAGGTCCGCATCAAATTTGGTGATGGGCAAATCATCGCATGCTAAAGTTCTCTTCGGGGAATTGCGGCGCGATGGGAGTTAAGGTTGAAGCCATGACGGATACCGCGACAGCGGTCTTCAGGATTAACGGGACCCTCCAGGGTCCGGTTGTCGATATTCTGGGCCAGTTCCTGCCGGAGCTGAAGGCTCTGCCGCGTGAGCAGGCCTATGACCGGACCCTCGACGACCTGGACCTGCTCTCCCGCTGTTTCCAGATCTTCCGCAAGGAGCGCCCCCGCTTCCGCTATGTGCTGGTGGACGAGCGCCGCCGCCCGGTGGGCGAGGATAACGTCCCCCTGTCCTGCGGCCGCACCCTGGCCGAGGTCATCGCCATGGTGGTGCGCACCGCCGCCAAGCGCTACTTCCGCCGCCGGCTGGCCCCTGCCGCCACCCGTGCCGAAACGGAAGTCCGCGCCGAAGCCCTGCCCGAGGAGGGCCATACCCACTCGGCTGCGCGCAGCCCGGCCGACGAGCTTTACGACGCCATTAAGGCCTATCTGCTGCACGAGTGGCAGGTGCCGCTGGTTCCCGCCTATTCCGAAATGGACCCCGCCCTGGTTCGCCGAGTGGGCGCCAAGATTCTCGATTGCCGCGAGGCGAACTCCCTGGCCCGCCTGATCGCTGATCCGGACGCGCCCGTTCACCTGGCCGATGACGAAGCACCTCAAGTCGCGGCGGCCACGCCGTCGACTTTCGCAGCCCCCTTCGTATCGCCGTTCGCCCCGGTGGCCAAGGCCCCGACCGCGCCCGTGGCGCCGGTCCAACACCACAGTACCGCCAAGCTGGATGACGTGCTGACCCCGGATCGTCAGCGGCTGCGCGCCGAAGCCTTCACCCAGACGCTTCTGGACCCCGAGGTCCGCGCCATTCTGCCCAATGCCGACCAGATCGTGCGTATTGGTGACGTCCTGCGGGGGGTTGGCGGTCAACCGACCGCTGCCCTGGTCGAGGGGCTGGGGCTGCGCAAGGACCAGTTGGCGGTCATGCTGATGGTGGCTCAGGATTGTATCGGCAGTACGGTTTTCGGTCGGCTGTTCGGTCCGCGTGCTGATCCGGAATTGGTGACCCGCATTGTGGACCGGGCCAGACTCCGTGGAATTGGACCGACGACCGAGGTCATCGAGTGCGCCATCTTCATGCGAGGTGTTTTCGCCCGCTTTGGCCACCGCGCGCGACGCGACTAAGGCCTGACATCTCGACACTTGGGATTTCAGCCTGTTCGGCTTACCTTTCGAGGAAGTAGAGTTTCGATCGGAAGCAACCATGCCGCGCCTGCCATCCGAGGCCCAAGCCCGGATCGTCCGTCAGATCAACCTGACCCTTGAGGGTCCGGTGGCTGAGGTCATGGCGCAGCTGGTTCCGGAATTGAAGAAGCTGCCGCGCCGCGGCGTATTGCAATGCGTCCTGGACGACCCGGACCTGCTGGACAGCTGCTTCAAGGCGTTCCGCGCCAACCCCGAGCGCTTCCGCCAGTTACTGGTGGACAAGCACGACGTGCCGGTGGAGCAGGCCGACGCCCTGCTGGCCTGCGGCCGCTCTCTGGACGACGTGGTCGCCATGGTGGTGCGCACCTGTGCCAAGCGGCATTTCCGCAAGCGCCTGGATGGCGATAGCCGGCCGCTCAAGGGCGGCGAGCGCGACGCGGCCACGGCCAATAAGGGGCTGCTGGGCAAGCTGATGCGCCTGCTGTCGCGCCCCACGCCCAGCAAGGCGGCCAAGCGCAGCCGGGGCGAGGTGCTCTACGACGCCATGCAGGAGCATCTGGTCCATGATTGGCAGGTGGCCCTCGTACCTGAATATTCAACTTTGTCGCCGGCCCTGGTGAAGCGCCTCGGCAAGCGGATTCTCGACTACAAGGTGCCCGAGGACATCCGGCGCCTGAAGGAGAACCCGGCGGAGCTGCCGACGCCGTCCACCCTGCCCGAAACCATTCCCTCCTTCCTGGTGCCGCCCGCCGCCCGCGCCGAACCGGCCAAGGCCGGCGACAAGCCCAAGGCGGCCGCCGCCATCTCGGGCGGCACCGTTCCGGCACCGGTGCACGAGGTCAAGGGCGCCGCCGCCCCGGCACCGGCGGCGGGCGGCGACCGCCGCGCCCGTATTGCCGACATCCTGACCCCCGACGGCAAGCGGCTGCGCTCGGCCGCTTTCACCATGATCCTGCTAGACCCGGTGGTTCGCGCCGAATTGCCCAATGCCGACCAGACCGTGCGCATCACCGGCCTGCTGGCCGAGGTCGGCGGCCTCTCGACCAAGATGCTGGTGGGCGAGTTGGGCCTGCGCATGGACCAGTTGGCGGTGATGACCCTGGTCATCTACGACCTGATGGGCGAGGAAATGTTCAAGCGCTCGTTCGGTATTCCCGGCAATCTGGAATACGTGTCCAAATATGTGGAGCGCGCCAAGGCCGCCGGAATCGGCCAGGACACCAGCCTGGGCGAAATAAGCGCCTTTGTCCGCAAGACGTTCGCCAATGCGCCGCGCGCCGCGCAATAACTCCCCCCTTCGCGTCCCGTTTACATGAGCCGCAAACGGCGTTCACGACTATCCGCTATAGGGTCTTATACCAAACGTTGGGAGTCATCCGGTGACGCAGATCAAGGAACGGCGGCAGCATATCCGCAAAATGGGCGACGGCCTCGCCGTGCTGATCGACGGCAAGGTATTTCCCGTGGTCAACGTCTCCATTTCCGGCGTCAGCTTCCAGGGAGCCGGTTACCGGCCCGGCGATCGCGTCCGCCTGACCCTGGCCGCCCTGCAGGCGCTCGACGACAATGTCGAAGCGATGGTCACCATCAAATCAGCCGACAGCGGCATCCTGCGCTGCGAATTCTCGCCCACCACCAAGCTGATGCGCTACATCGTCGGCCATCTGGGCGATGTCACCGGAGCCGAGCCCGCCTATTTCCGCTGACCGCCGTCAGTACAGGTGCTGGCCGCCGGTGACGAACACCTCGGTGCCGGTGACATAGTCGAAATCCGAGCCGCACAGGCGGAACACGGTTCCCGCCACGTCCTCGGGCGTACCCATGCGCTCTAAAGGAATCCGCGGCACCAGGGCTTCGTACTCGGCCGAGATCATCTCGGTGCGGATTTCCCCCGGCGCCACGGCGTTGACCCTCACCCCCAATTGCGCCATCTCGGCGGCCATCTCGCGGGTCAGGCCCGAAAGCGCCGCCTTTGACGTGGAATAGGCCGATCCCGCGAAGGGATGGACGTAATGGCCGGCAATGGAGGTGATGTTGACGATGGCGCCCTTGCCCCGATGCAGGGCGCTGGCAAAGCCCCTGGCCAGGCGCAGCGGCGCGAAGAAATTCAGTTCAAAGACATCCTTCCAGCCGTCAATGGGGCCGTTGAGAACGCCCAGCCGCTCCTTGTAGGGAGTCTTGGGACTGACGCCGGCATTGTTGACCAGGGCGTGCAGCGGCTCGGCCCCCAGCCAGGCATTGGCCTGGGCGACGAAGTCCTGGGCCGAGGCCGGATCGGCCAGATCGGCGACGATATGGCAAGCCCAGTTGCGGTCGATCATGCATTCCTTGGGCACGTCGGCGCGGGCACAGGTGATGACGCGCCAGCCCTCGGCCAGGAAACGGCGGGCGATGGCGTGGCCGATGCCCCGCGAGGCGCCGGTGACGACGACGGTCTTGACCTCGCTCATCGCGGCCCCCGCAGATCGGGGGCGCGCAACTGGGCACCGGCGGCCGGCGCCAGGACATCGAGCAGCGGCTCGATGCGGGCCAGGATGCGCCGCTCGGCCACCGAGCCGCCACCCAGGCTTTCCGCCAGAACTTGCCAGGGCTTGCGCGGACGGGGGAACTCCACCAGGGTCAGGGTCTCGTCGACCTTCAGCCCGCCCACCTGCCGCACCTGGGACAAAGCCTCGGCCCAGCCGCCCAGCCCGTCCACTAGGCCGGACTGCTTGGCATCGGCGCCGGTCCAGATGCGGCCGCGCGCCAGCTTGTCCATGCGGGCCGCGTCCAGGTTCCGCGCCGCCGACGCCTTGCCGGTGAAGTCGGCGTAGATGTGGTCCAGCAGGGTATCGATGCGGGCCTTGGCCTGGGACGAAAATGGCTGGTTGGCACTCCACATGCCGGCATTGTCGCCCCGGTGCATCTCGTCCCAGCTGATCCCCAGCTTCTTCCAGAACTCGTCCAGCACCACCTTGCCGGTGAACACGCCGATGGAGCCGGTGATGGTCCCCGGGGCGGCGATGATGCGGTCGGCGCCCATGGCAACGAAATAGCCCCCCGAGGCGGCGTAATTGCCCATGGACACCACCACCTTCTTGCCGGCCTTGCGAGCCCGCTCCACTTCGTGATGCACGGTATCGGACGCGATATAGGAACCGCCGGGGCTGTCGACGCGGAACAAGATGACTTTGACGGCGTCATCGTCGACGGCGTCGCGGAAGGCCTCCGCCACCGTCTGCGAGCCGAAATCGCCGTCGCCATCCAGGCCGTGATGGGACTCGCCGCGATGGATGGCGCCAATTCCAGAGATCAGCGCCACCTTGACGCCCTTGGGATGATCGAGACGAGCCGCGTAATCGCCCAGATCCATCTCCTCGGCCTTGTCCTTGCCGATGCCGGCGATCATGCCCCAGGCCTCGTCGCGGTAGCCGACCTTGTCCACCAGCCGGGCGGCCAGGGCCTCGGAGGCCAGGAACGGCCCCTTGCCCATCAGCTCGCGCACCTGGGGCTCGGGCAGGCCGCGGGCGGCGGCGATGCCGGCGACGATCTGCTCGGACCAGGAATCCAGCAGACGGCCGAGATTTTCGCGATGAGCCGGGGTGAAGCCGGTCTCGGTGAACATGTCGATGGCGGACTTGTATTCGTGGCGCCCGGAGAACTGCGCCTTGATGCCCAGCAGGTCCAGGGTGCCCTTGATGAAGGGACTTTCCACCCACAGCCCCGTCAGCCCCACGTCGCCGGACGGCTGCAGCCACACCTGGGAGAACGCCGTGGCCAGATAGTAATCCAGCGTCCCGGAGCCTCCCTCCCCCAGGGTCTCGGCGAACAGCACCGCCGGCTTGCCGGAGGCGCGGAAACGGGCGACCGCGTCGCGCAGATCCTGGCGCCCGGCAAGGCCCAGAGGGGAATGCCCCAGTGTGGCGAACACGCCGCTCACCCGACTGTCGGCGGCGGCCCGGTCCAGGGCCTCCACCACCTGGCGCAGGCCGTAGGAGCGCTCGCCCGACAGCATGGCCAGGGGATTCTCCCGCGTGGTGTCGCGGAACGGGGCGTCCAGATCGAGGGTCAGCACCATCCGGTCGGCCATCTTCTTGCCGTCCCCTTCGGCCATATGAGCGGCCAGCCACCCGCCCAGGCCCATCAGGCCCAGGAAGACGAAGCCGGTGACGGCCAGGAAGGCGACCAGAAATCGACCGATACGGCGCATAATCACTCTCTCTTTTCCACTGCCCCTGAATTAAAGAGAAAAAGGACGCCCGCGTCCAGCAGGCCGCCCTTCATCCCCCTGTCCCGGAAGGCGTCTCCTCAAGGGCCTTGCGCAGCCGCCGGGTGGCCCGGCTCTTGCGCGACAGCAAGGTGCCCAGGGGTTCGCCCCAGGCTTCGGCCAACTCGACGAAAGCGAAACCCTCCATCTCCACCGCCAGCCACACCGCCTGTTCCGCCGTGGACAGCAGCGACAGGGCCCGGGTCAGCTCCAGACGCTCCTCCACCCCGGCGGGCTGGCTGGGCTCGGCCGGCATCGCCTCGGGCATGGGCAGATCCCGGCGGCGGCGGAACAGGTCGCGGACCCGGTTGACCATGGCGGTCAGCAGATAGGCGGTGAGATTTTCCACCTCGGCCAGCAGATCCGCCCGTTCCAGCAGGCCCAGGACCACATCGGACAGAATGTCCTCGGGATCCTGGTCCTGCAGTCCGCCACCCATCCGCCCGCGCACGAAGCCCAGCAGCTTCCCCCGATCGCGATCGAGGGTCGCCGCCAGCCGGTCGCCTGAGGAAGGGTGCGGCCCGGTCATTGCCGATCAGCCCTGATCAGCCAAGGAGGACGAGCCGTCCTTGCGCGCCTGAAAGGCCTTGAACGCGGCCTGTCCCTCTTCCCACCACCAGGTGGCGAAGGCATCGGGATGGGGGGGCAAGTCCTGCGACTCTCCGCAGATCCGCCCGAGGCCACGCGACACCATGCACTTTTCATCGCCTCCCTTGTGCCGCCGGGGTCCACGATGATGCAGGCGGCCGGTCAGCACGCGGACCAGAACCAGCAGCGCCACGGCCTGCCAGAATTCCAGCGGCGGCAGATGGAACACCACCGGCATCAGGACGTTCCAGGCGATCATCACCACCCCGCCGACCACCGTGGCGACCACCACCACCACCACGATTCCCAACAGGGCATGGCCGCCGAACCACAAGGCGCGGGCGGCCTTGCCCTCGGGACGTCCATGCCCTTCGCCGGAGCAGCAATTGCGGAAAAATCTCATGATCCTCTCCTTCATCAAACGCGATGTCTGAAAGGGAGACGGGCGAGAGGGGGCGAATTATTGCAGGCCACCCTAAATATTTTCGTCTCGGACCGAAAAAGAAAATGGGCGGCCACGTCCTGCGGCCGCCCATCAAGGCGGGGAATAGAGAGGAAAGAAAAAGTCTAGGCGCCGGCCACGGTGGGCAGGCCGCAATCGCGCCAGGCGTTGAGACCGCCCTTCAGGTGAACGGCCCAGCCCTGCCCGGCGGCGATCAGTTTGCGCGCCACGGCGGCCGAACGGACACCGCCCAGGCAGGAGATGATGACCTTGCGCCCGGGAAAGCTGGGCCAGGTCTCGACCTCGAAGTCGCTCATGGGGACCAGGACCGCGCCTTCGATATGCTCCTCGGCGAACTCGTCATCCTCGCGCACGTCGACCAGCACGGCCTCGCCCGCATCGAGCAATGCCTTGACCTGGGTGGGCTCCAGTTCGATCAGGCCGGCCTCGGAAAAGCTCATGACGCTGTCCTCGCATCAATATTTCACATCATGAAAGCCGTTATGCACGATGATGCTGGATAATTCAACACAAAAATATCGCATCAGACACCAAATGCATCGCCAATTAACACAGAAATATATGTGTTTGCGGCGCAGCATTGACGCAGGGACTCATGCCCCGTAATCTCCAGACAATTCCAGGCAAGGCGATCATGCGCATCATTTTCACCCTTCTCGCCCTGTTGCTCCTGCCGCTGGCCGCCGTGGCCCAGGATTTCGGCCGTCTGGTGGCCCAGGTGGCGCTCCAGCCCCTGCCCGAGGCCGAGACGCCCGATATCGACCTGCTGCTGCGCACCCAGTGGAAGGCCTATTACAATGCTGGCGGCCCCCACGGCTTTTTCCGCGATCAGGTCCGCGCCGGGCGCATCGACCTCAACGAGGACGGCCGGGCGGAACTGTTCATCCTGATCGATTCTCCGGCCTGGGTCTCGGCCAAGGGGCAGCCATTGCTGGTGGCCGGCTGGACCTCGCGCGGCTGGGCTCCCATCGGCTGGAGCTTCGCCGATTCAGACAGCGTGTTCGTCACCTCCGAACGCATCGACGGCTGGGCCACCATCCAGACGCCGACCCAGGCCCTGCAACGGGTTGGCAAGGGTTATCAGGCCATTGACCGGCGCTAAATTGGCCGCCGGGGCTGTTTCACCTTGTATTCCCCCGGCAGCGGGTCCATGCTAGGGAACGTCTTTCTACCTGCCGCAGATTCCCGCAAGGGAATCCGGCGCCGCTTCAGGTGTCATCGCCGGTCGAACGATTGAACCCCTCGCATGAGAGCATGCGGGGTACTACTAGTTATTTGGAGGTTCTCATGCCGAACGGCACCGTTAAGTGGTTCAACGCTACCAAGGGTTATGGCTTTATCCAGCCCGAGGATGGCTCGGCCGACATCTTCGTCCACATCTCTGCCGTCGAGCGCGCTGGCATCGGCAACCTGAAGGAAGGCCAGAAGCTCTCCTTCGAGACCGAGCGCGATCCCCGCAAGGGTAAGAGCTCCGCGGTCAATCTCAAGGCCCTCTAAGGCTTTCGAGACTGCGACGCGAAGGGGCGCGGCCTTGTGGCCCGCGCCCTTTTTCGTGCCGATTGCCCAAGCTTCCTTCCAGGTTCATAGTGAACCCATCGTTGGGAGAGTTGGGAGACTCGCATGCCCATTCGACTGATCAGGGACGTCATCCGCGACCAGGTCGCCCTTACCCTTCCCGCCGCCGCCACGGTGCGCGAGGCCGCCCGCCAGATGAAGGCCCGCAGGGTCGGGGCGGTGATGGTCACCGACCACCACGGCAAGCTCAAGGGGATCTTCACCGAGCGCGACTGCCTGTTCCGCGTCCTGGCCGAGGGGGTCAACCCCGACACCACCACCCTGGCCCTGGTGATGACCGCCGATCCCACCACCATCACCGCCGACCGCAAGCTGGGCCACGCCCTGCACATGATGCACGACAACGGCTTCCGGCATATTCCGGTGGTGGATCACGGCATTCCGGTGGGGATGATCTCCATCCGCGACGCGCTGGGCTCGGAACTCAGCGCCTTCGAGCGCGAGAAGGCGAAGAAATCTGAACTGGGCGAAATTCTGGGATAGCCTTTGCCACTTGGCCTGTTTCGTGTATGTAGGGGAGCCGTGGCCCGTTTCGGCGCCACCCATCCGCTCACCACGAAACGAGGACCGCATGACCGCTCCCGCTCCCCTGATGGCCGGCAAGAAGGGCCTTGTCATGGGCGTCGCCAACGATCGCTCCATCGCCTGGGGCATCGCGCAGGCTGCCCGCGCCCAGGGTGCCGAACTGGCCTTCACCTATCAGGGCGAGGCCTTGGAAAAGCGGGTCCGCCCCCTGGCCCAGAGCGTCGGCTCGGACATCGTGCTGCCCTGCGACGTGTCGGACGAGGCCTCCATCGACGCCGTCTTCGCCGAGTTGGAAAAGCGCTGGGGCAAGCTGGACTTCGTGGTCCATGCCATCGGCTATTCCGACAAGAACGAGCTGCGCGGCCGCTATGCCGACACGTCCTTGCAGAACTTCCTGACCTCCATGCACATCTCGGTGTTCTCGTTCACCTCGGTGGCGCGCCGGGCCTCGGCCATGATGCCCGACGGCGGCTCGCTGCTGACGCTGACCTATTACGGCGCCGAGCGCGTGATGCCCCATTACAACGTCATGGGCGTCGCCAAGGCGGCTCTCGAAGCCTCGGTGCGCTATCTCGCCGTCGATCTCGGCGGCCAGGGCATCCGCGTCAACTCGCTGTCGGCCGGTCCCATCAAGACTCTGGCGGCGTCCGGCATCGGCGACTTCCGCTACATCCTGAAGTGGAACGAGTACAACAGCCCGCTCAAGCGCAACGTCACCCTGGAAGACATCGGCGGCGCCGGCCTTTACCTGCTGTCCGGCCTGTCGTCGGGCGTGTCGGGCGAGACCCATCATGTGGATTGCGGCTATCACGTGGTCGGCATGAAGGCGGTGGACGCCCCCGACATCACCGTCGCCAAGGACTGACTCCAACGTTCCAGTCATCCCGAGCGAAGTCGAGGGATCTCCGCCTGCTCCGGCAGGGCCAGTTCTGAAAGGCTGCGCCAGGACGAGATCCCTCCTTCCGCTGGTCGTCGGGATGACAGATCAAACCGGGTGGCACGCGCCCGGCGACTGAGGGACAAAAAGCAATGTCTGGCAACGGCTTCGGACATCTTTTCCGCTTCACCACCTTCGGCGAAAGCCACGGGCCGGCGATCGGATGCGTGGTCGACGGGGTCCCGGCGCGCATCCCGCTGACCGAGGCCGATATCCAGCACTACCTGGACCAGCGCAAGCCCGGACAGAACCGCTTCACCACCCAGCGGCGCGAGCCCGACGAGGTGAAGATCCTTTCGGGCGTGTTCGAGGGGCTGACCACCGGCACCTCCATCGGCCTGCTGATCGAAAATACCGACCAGCGCTCCAAGGATTACGGCGAGATCAAGGACACCTACCGTCCCGGCCACGCCGATTGGGTCTACCAGCAGAAATACGGCATCCGCGACTATCGCGGCGGCGGGCGGTCATCGGCCCGCGAAACCGCCATGCGGGTCGCCGCCGGCGCCATCGCCCGCAAGGTGCTGGACGCCCTGGCGCCCGGCCTCTCCATTCGTGGCGCCATGGTGCAGATGGGACCGCACGCCATCGACCGGTCCCGCTGGGACTGGGCCGAATTGGGCAACAACCCGTTCTGGTGCCCCGATGGAGCCGCCGCCAAGTCCTGGGAAGAGTACCTGGACACCATCCGCAAATCGGGGTCCTCCATCGGCGGCGTGGTCGAGGTGGTGGCATCGGGCGTGCCGGTGGGCCTGGGCGCCCCGGTCTATGACAAGCTGGACGCCGATCTGGCCAAGGCCATGATGAGCATCAACGCCGTCAAGGGCGTCGAGATCGGCGACGGCTTCGCCGCCGCCGCCCTCTCCGGCGAGGAGAACGCCGACGAGATGCGCATGGGCAATGACGGGCAGGTCGGCTTTCTCTCCAACCATGCCGGCGGCATCCTGGGCGGCATCTCCACCGGCCAGGACGTGGTGGTGCGCCTGGCGGTCAAGCCCACCTCCTCCATCCTGACGCCCAAGCAGAGCGTCGACGCCAAGGGCAACAATGTGGAGGTCTCCACCAAGGGCCGCCACGACCCCTGCGTCGCCATCCGCGCCGTGCCGGTGGCCGAGGCCATGATGGCCTGCACCCTGGCCGACCACCTGCTGCGATCGCTGGCCCAGCCCCGGCTTTCGTAGCCGACGGCGCAAGCGCAGGGCTACCGCCCTGACCCGTTCGAAGGCACAGCCTCCGAACCTCCAGCTTTTTATTTCAATGGCTTAAAAAGCTGAAGGGTTCGGGAAGCCGTGCTTCCCGATTGGGGGATCGGGGGCGAAAGCCCCCGAATTGAGACGTCCAACCGCCCGCCGGACCTCAATCCTTGCACACAGCCTTGTTGCCCTCGACGGTGCAGGCCGCCTTGGTGCGGTAGGTGAGATCCAGGCCATTGTCGTAGGAGCAGACCACCCGGGTCATGGCGCCGACGCGCAGCGCCCCCATGTGCTTGAGCTTGGACGCCTTGATGGTCTCGGCGGATTTAGAGCAGTGCAGGAAGCCCTGGAACTCGCCCGCCTCCCACAGCGCCACGTCCTTGATCTTCTTGTAATGGTCCAGGGACAGGCAGGTGCCGTCTTCCTTGTCATAAAGCCGCTGGTTATCGCTGCAATAGCCGGTGAAGCCGAATTTCAGCTCCTCCTCGCTGGCGCAATTGCCCACCTGCTGGGCGGCGGACAGGTCGGGACAGGTCACTTCGGCGGCGACGGCCGGCAAGGCCACCAGACACAGGGCAAAGGCAAGACGACGGATCATGGCGGGCGTTCCTCCCCATTGAACGGACCGCATCCTAGCCATGGCCGTCGCCCGGCGACCTGACATTGGTCAAGTGATCGGAGCAGCCTGTCATCCTGACGACCAACGGGAGGAAGGATCTCCTCCTGCTGTGGTCCAACAGGATTGGCACCATTGTTTCGGGCGGAGATCCCTCGCATGCGCTCGGGATGACAAGACGGAGCCTCAGGCGAAGCCCGAGCGGTTGTCCAAAAGGCCCTGGAGGATGTAGGCGGCGGCCATCTTATCCACCACCTCGGCCCGGCGCTTGCGCGACGAATCCGCCTCCAGCAGGGTGCGGGTCACGGCGGAGGTGGACAGACGCTCGTCCCAATAGGCGATGGGCATGTCGCGCAGCCGGGCCAGATTGGCGGCAAACGAGCGAACGGACTGACAGCGCGGCCCCTCGAAGCCGTCCATCTCCACCGGCAGGCCGAGGACCAGACCGCCCACGCCCTGCTTGTCCACCACGGCAAGCAGCAGTTCGGCGTCCTGGGTGAACTTGGTGCGGCGGATGGTGTCGAAGGGCGTGGCGATGGTGCGGCTGACGTCGGACAACGCCAGACCGATGGTCTTGGACCCCAGGTCGAGACCCAGCAGACGCTGGTCGCGGGACAAAGAGGCCAGGAGTTCGGCGGGAGCGAGAATGGGCATGGCCCGCACCATACCCTAAACCCGGTTCAGCAGCACTCGTCTTCCAGCCGCCGCAGCGCCGCCAGCCCCATCTCATCGCCCGCCGCCTCGAACAGCTCCTCGATGTAATAAGTGTTGGAGCAGGCCAGACACAGCTCGTCGGCCTTGCGCGCCCCCACCTTGTCGGCCTCGGCCAGCCGGATCAGGAAGCGGTCCCAGAAGCAGTTGGCGTATTCGGGCAAAGCCACCAGGGCCACCACCCGTTCGAGGACGATCTTGGCGTTGCCGTCGCAGTCGATGCCGGAAAAGCTGATATAGCGGTCGGCCTGGGTGGTCGCGGTCATGGTGCCTCCTTGTGCGCTGGCCCCACCATGGCCATGGCCGCCACCGACGGCAACCGGCCTTGCCTCAAGCGCGCAGTGTCTGCACGAACGGTCGAATGGACCGCACGAACGGCATCACACCGCCAGCCGCCGCCGCACCAGTTCCACCCGGGCGCGGGCCACCGGCACCCGCGGACGGCCGGGGGCGGCCATCACCAGCGCCCAATGGCCGTCGCTGCGGTCGATGGCCTCGGCATGGACCAGATTGACGATGTGACGGCGGTGAACCTGCAGGAACACCGCCGGATCCAGGCGCCGCAGCAATTGGGCGAAAGGCAGGCGGCAGAAATGCGCCCCGTCGGCGGTGTGCACGCGGGTGTAGTGACCCTCGGCCTCCAGATGGACCACCGCCGCCACGTCCAGCAGCGCCGGGCCGCTGCCCGAGCCCACCGGCAGCTTGACCAGCGTATCGCCCGAGGCCGGGCGGGACGGGCCATCCCCAAGGCTGAAGCCGTCGGGCAGATGGAAGATCAGGCACCAGCCGGGGCCGTCCGGCCCCTCCACCGTGGTGACCCGGGCGACCAGCGTGCCGAAGGGCAGCGTCATGGCCATGCCCGCCGGCTCGTCCGGCCGGGCGCGGGCGGCGTCAAGCATCCACTGCACCTTGGCCCGCGCCGGTTCGGGGTGCAGGCCCAGCAGATCGGCCCCGATAATGGCGCCCCCCACCGGCTCCAGCAACCGGCGCGCCAGGGCATTGGCCGCGCTCACCCTCCCCTCGCCGTCCACCAGGACCACGCCGACGGGGGCACGCTGAAGCTGGTAGGCGATGGAGGTCATGGGATGTGGACGGCAGAGGTGAGCATTCCTCTTGATGCGCCGAGTGGGGGGAAAGATCAAGTCTCCCCCCGCTTGCACCGTCGGTGCCCGGATGCTAACGTCCGGCCACCCTGATTTACCGGAGATTCCCAGGCCCATGTCGCTCGACAAAGCCACCGTCCGCGCCATTGCAGAATTGGCGCGCATCGAAGTCAAGGACGAGGAACTCGACCACCTCGCCGGCGAATTGTCCAACATCCTCCACTTCGTCGAGCAGCTCTCCGAGGTGAACACCGACGGCGTGCAGCCCATGACCTCGGTGGCCGACATCACGGCGCCCATGCGGGCCGACGTGGTCAATGACGGCGGGTATCCGGACAAGGTTCTGGCCAATGCGCCGGAGGCCGCCGAGGGCTTTTTCACCGTTCCCAAGGTGGTGGAATAATCATGAGCAAACTGACTGATCTGACCATGGCCGAGGCCCGCGACGGGCTGGCCAAGGGTGCGTTCACCGCCGTCGAGCTGACGGACGCCCACATCAAGGCGACCGAGGCCCAGCGCCATCTCAACGCCTTCATCGTCGAGACCCCCGACCTCGCCCTGGAGGCCGCCAAGGCCTCGGACGCGCGCCGTCAGGCGGGTACGGCCGGGTCCATGGACGGTCTGCCCATCGGCATCAAGGACCTGTTCTGTACCGAAGGCGTGCAGACCACGGCGGCCAGCCACATCCTGGAAGGCTTCAAGCCGCCGTACGAGTCCACCGTCTCGGGCAAGCTGAAGGCCGCCGGCGCCATTTCGCTGGGCAAGCTCAACCTCGACGAATTCGCCATGGGCTCGTCCAACCAGACCAGCTATTTCGGCGCGGTGGAGAATCCCTGGAAGAAGACCTCCGATCCCAAGGCCAAGCTGGTTCCCGGCGGTTCCTCCGGCGGTTCGGCGGCGGCCGTGGCGGCGCGCATGGTGCTGGGTGCCACCGGCACCGACACCGGCGGCTCCATCCGCCAGCCCGCCGCCTTCTGCGGCATCACCGGCATCAAGCCGACCTACGGCCGCTGCTCGCGCTTCGGCATCGTGGCCTTCGCCTCGTCCCTGGATCAGGCCGGCCCCATGGCCCGCACGGTGCGCGACTGCGCCATCATGCTGGGCGCCATGGCCGGGCATGACCCCAAGGATTCCACCTCGGTCAACATGGCCGTGCCGGATTTCGAACGTGCTCTGACCGGCGACATCCGCGGCCTGAAGGTGGGCATTCCCAAGGAATACCGCCCCGACGGCCTGTCCGACGAGGTGGCCAAGGTTTGGGACCGGGGCATCGAGTGGCTGAAGGCCGCCGGCGCCACGCCGGTGGAGATCAGCCTGCCGCACACCAAGTACGCGCTGGCCACCTATTACATCATCGCGCCGGCCGAGTGCTCGTCCAACCTGGCGCGCTATGACGGGTTGCGCTATGGCCTCCGGGTGCCGGGCAAGACCTTGGACGACATGTACAAGAAAAGCCGTGCCGCCGGCTTCGGCGCCGAGGTTCGCCGCCGCATCCTGATCGGCACCTATGTGCTGTCGGCGGGCTATTACGACGCCTATTACGCCAAGGCCCAGAAGGTCCGGCGTCTGATCGCCGAGGACTTCCGCAAGGCCTTCGAAACGGTCGACGTCATCCTCACCCCCACCGCGCCGTCGGCGGCGTTCGGCATGGGCGAGGGCACTGACGATCCGGTGACCATGTGGTTGAACGATGTCTTCACCATCCCCACCAGCATGGCCGGTCTGCCCGGCCTGTCGCTGCCCGCCGGCCTGTCCGCCGACGGGTTGCCGCTGGGCCTGCAGCTGATCGGGCGTCCCTTCGACGAAGAGACGGTGTTCCGCGTGGCGGGCGTGATGGAAACGGCCGCGAACTTCACCGCCAAGCCGGAAGGGGTGTAAGACCATGGCGTACATCATTCAGGGCGAAACCGGCGATTGGGAGATCGTCATCGGTCTCGAGGTTCATGCCCAGGTCATCTCCAAGGCCAAGCTGTTCAGTGGCGCCGCCACCGAATTCGGCGCCGAGCCCAACACCCAGGTGAGCTTCATCGACGCCGGCTTCCCCGGCATGCTGCCGGTGATCAACGAAGTCTGCGTCGAGCAGGCGGTGCGCACCGGTCTGGGCCTCAAGGCCAAGATCAACCTGACCTCGGTCTTCGCCCGCAAGAACTACTTCTACGCCGACCTGCCCCAGGGCTATCAGATCAGCCAGTACGACCAGCCCATCGTGGGCGAAGGCGAGTTGATCCTCGACCTGCCCGACGGCGGCACCCGCACCGTGGGCATCGAGCGCCTGCACCTGGAGCAGGACGCCGGCAAGTCCATCCACGACATGCACCCGTCCAAGTCGTTCATCGACCTCAACCGTTCGGGCGTGGCGCTGATGGAGATCGTCTCCAAGCCCGACCTGCGCTCGCCGGAAGAGGCGGGCCTGTACCTCACCAAGCTGCGCTCCATCCTGCGTTATCTCGAGACCTGCGACGGCAACATGCAGGAAGGCAGCATGCGCTGCGATGCCAACGTCTCGGTGCGGCCCGTGGGCTCGACCGAGCTGCGCACCCGCTGCGAGATCAAGAACGTCAACTCCATCCGCTTCGTGCAGCAGGCCATCGAATTCGAAGCCCGGCGCCACATCGACGTCTACGAGAGCGGCGGCGAGATCCGCCAGGAAACCCGCCTGTTCGATTCGGTCAAGGGCGAGACGCGGTCCATGCGCTCCAAGGAGCATGCCCACGACTATCGCTACTTCCCCGACCCCGACCTGCTGCCCCTGGTGATCGAGCAGTCCTTCGTGGACGGCATCAAGTCCGGCCTGCCCGAACTGCCCGACGAGAAGAAGGCCCGCTTCATGGCGGAATACGGCCTCAACGCCTATGACGCCGGCGTGCTGGTGGCGGAAAAGGCCTCGGCCGAGTTCTTCGAGACCGTGGCCAAGGGCCGCGATTCCAAGATGGCCTGCAATTGGGTGATGGGCGACTTCTTCGCGTCGCTGAACGCCACGGGCAAGACCATCGAGAACCCGCCGGTCACCGCCGCCAATCTCGGCCAACTCATCGACCTGATCAAGGACGGCACGCTGTCGGGCCGCCTCGCCAAGGACGTCTTCGCCCTGATGGTCGAGACCGGCAAGGCCCCCGCCGTCCTGGTCGAGGAACGCGGCCTGAAGCAGGTCACCGACACCGGCGCCATCGAGGCGGCGGTGGACGCGGTGATCAGCGCCAATCCGGACAAGGTCCAGCAGGTCAAGGACGGCAAGACCGCCCTGCTCGGCTGGTTCACCGGCCAGGTGATGAAGTCCACCCAGGGCAAGGCCAACCCGGCCATGGTCAACGAGATGTTGTCCAAGAAGATCCTGGGGTAGGTTTCCCACGCTTTGTCGCGTCCCCGACCTCCATGTCGGGGATGCGACAAAGCCGAAACCCCTTAATTTCCGCCATTTCTCGCGATGCAGCACTTGGCATCGTCATTGCAAAGGTATCCGGCATAGACCCCTGACGAGGAGGCCGCCGGTGTCCAGCAACGTCATTTCTCTCTCCAGCATCGCCCGTGGACCCATGGTCCCCGCCGCGACCCCGGCCGCGCCCACCGGCGGCTGTTCCTCCAGCTCGTGCGGGTCCGACAAGGGCCAGGGCGACATGCCCGCGCATATCTGGGACAAGGTCAAGGACCACCCGTGCTATTCGGAAGAAGCGCACCACTACTTCGCCCGCATGCATGTGGCGGTGGCTCCGGCCTGCAACATCCAATGCAATTACTGTAACCGGAAATACGACTGCGCCAACGAATCGCGCCCCGGCGTCACCAGCGAGAAGCTGACGCCGGAACAGGCGGCGCGCAAGGTGGCGGCGGTGGCGGCCAAGGTGCCGCAGCTTTCGGTTCTGGGCATCGCCGGTCCCGGCGATTCCATGTTCGACTGGAAGAAGACGGCGGCCACCTTCCGCGAGGTGTCCAAGCTGCTGCCCGACCTCAAATACTGCGTCTCGACCAACGGTCTGGCCCTGCCCGACCACCTGGACGAGCTGGCCGGGCACAACATCGACCACGTCACCATCACCATCAACATGGTCGACCCCGAGATCGGCGCGCTGATCTATCCCTGGATCTACTTCAAGGGCAAGCGCTACACCGGGATCGAAGGCGCCCGCATCCTGCACGAGCGCCAGATGGAAGGCCTGGAAGGCCTGACGTCGCGGGGCATCCTCACCAAGATCAACTCGGTGATGATCCCCGGGATCAACGACCAGCACCTGATCGAGGTCAACAAGGAGATCAAGGCGCGGGGTGCTTTCCTGCATAACGTCATGCCGCTGATTTCCGACGCCGCCCACGGCACCGCCTTCGGCCTGTCCGGCCAGCGTGGCCCCAAGCCCGCCGAACTGAAGGACCTTCAGGACAAGCTGGCCGGCGGCGCCAATCTCATGCGCCATTGCCGCCAGTGCCGCGCCGACGCGGTGGGCATGCTGGGCGAGGATCTGTCCCAGGATTTCACCCTGGACAAGCTGCCGGAAGTGGCCACCGCCTACGACCCCGAGCCGCGTCGCCTGTACCGCGAGGTGGTCGAGCGCGAACGCGCCGACCGCGCCAAGGCCCTGGAAGGTGCCGAGGCCGAACTGGCCGAAGCCGTCGCCGAAATCGAGGCCCCGGCCAAGCTGGTCGCCGTCTGCACCAAGGGCGGCGGGCGCATCAATCAGCACTTCGGCCACGCCAAGGAATTCCAGATCTTCGAAGTGGACGCCAAGGGCGTGCGCTTCTCGGGCCACCGCAAGGCCGACAATTACTGTCAGGGCGGCTATGGCGACGACGACAAGCTGGATGTTGTACTGGCCGCGCTGGAAGGCATCGAGACGGTGTTCGTGGCCAAGATCGGCCGCTGCCCCAAGGACGACCTGAAGAAGGCCGGCATCGAAGCGGTGGACGCCTACCCCTTCGAATACATCGAGACGGCGGTGGCCGGCTGGTACGCCCAGCGCTTCGGGCAGGTGTCCGATACCGCCGACATTGCTTAAGAGAGAAGAGGAGAAAAATCATGGCTCTGAAGATCATCGCTTCCGAATGCACCACCTGCGGCGCCTGTGAGTTCGAGTGCCCCAACGCCGCCATCTCCATCAAGAACGACGTCTACACCATCAAGGCCAGCGGCTGCACCGAGTGCGACGGCGACGCCCCGAAGTGCCAGGCGGTGTGCCCGGTCGAGGGCTGCATCGTCCAGGGCTGACCCGTTTTTCCCGTCGTCCCGGGGCGCCATGCGCCGTTCGGGACGACGGACCCCGAAGGTCCGCGAATGAGGAGGTCGCCATGAGCGATGGAACCCATTTCGAGCTATGGGACGAACCCGTTTACCAGCGCGGTGACAAGGTCATGGCGCTTCGGGACGTCCGCAATGACGGCACCTATCCGGGGTCCAGGATTGGCGAGTTCCTGATCCGCAAGGGCGAGTGGGGTTACGTCTCCCAGGTGGGGACCTATCTCAACCGCTTCTACGTCTATTCCGTGGACTTCGTGGAAGCCCGGATGCTGGTCGGCATGCGGGCCCACGAACTCAAGCGGATCGAAGAAGAAGAGAGGAAGGCGTCATGAAGGTCATGCTGCGCAAGGTCGGCGAAAAGTACGAGATCTACGTGCCCAAGAAGGATCTCGAGGAACTGGTCGTCGAGTCCGAGAAGGACGGCATCTGGGGCGGCACCATCAAGATCGCCAATGGCTGGACCTTTGCCATGCCCGACATGCCGCCCGATACCAAGCTGCCCATCACCGTCGAAGCACGAAAGCTGTCCGGCGGCGACGACTGATCCCCATGCAGGAGGACGCGGCCATGCTCGACTCCCCTCGTTCGCTGCTCGCCGGTATCGGCGCGGAGATTGCTGCGGGCAATCTCATCCCCTTCCTGGGGCCTGACGTGCTGACCATCGGGGCGGAACCGCCGGTGCCGGTCGGGGCTCGTGCCCTGTCCCTGGCCCTGGCGTCCAAGGTGGGCGTTCCCGGCCGCATCAAGAATAACCTGTGGCATTCCGCCCAGTACATCGAGACCCACAAGCACCGGGTCACCCTGGACAAGCTGATGGCCGCCTTCTTCCAGCCGGTGCCGGAGCCCAACGCCCTGCACCGCTGGCTGGCCGGGCTGCCCAAGCTGCCCATGGTGGTCGACACCTGGTATGACGGCGCCATGAAGGCCGCCTTCGAGACGGCGGGACGCGACAACTGGGGCATCGTCCAGGGCTGTTCCAAGGCGCGGCGTCTGGATGGCGGCGTCTGGTTCCGGGCCGTTTCGCCCGATGGCGCCATCGTCGGCGACGACGTGGCCGACGGCTGGCGCACCGTGCTTTACAAGCCCCATGGCGCCGCCCAGCCCACCGGCGACGTGCTGGTGTCGGATTCAGACTATGTGGAAGTGCTGACCGACATCGACATCGGGACCCCCATTCCCCAGGTGGTCAAGGATCGCCGGTCCAGCCGGGGCTTCGTCTTCCTGGGCTGCCGCTTCTATGACCAGATTCTGCGGACCTTCGCCCGCCAGATCACCAAGCGTTCGAGCGGCCCGCGTTACGCCGTCATCCCCGGCGACCTGACCCGCAACGAGATCAAGTTCCTGGAGCTCGAGGGCATCACCCCCATCATCTTGCCGCTGGCCGAGGCCGTCCCTTTGATGACCGAAGCCAACCCGGCCTGACCGCCGCCATCAACCCTTGGAGAGGATGAAACATGGCCAATGTGACTTTCAGCGCGCCGACCCTGGAAAAGGACGTCACCGTCTATGCGGTGGCCGGCGACAACAAGACCCTGCTGGGCGTGGCCAAGCAGAACAATATCGCCATTCCCTGCCAGTGCCAGGACGGCGAATGCGGCTCGTGCCTGATCAAGGTGACCATCCTTGACGACCGCGCCCCCCACGGCATCCACCTGACCGACAAGGAAAAGCTTACCCTTTCGGTCAATGGCAAGATGACCAAGGCTCAGTTGAACGACACCGAAACCAACGACATGCCCCCGCCCTACCGGCTGGCCTGTCAGTACATCGTCCGCGACGAGAACATCCTGGTGGAATTCTCGGGCGAGCCGGGCGTCGAGATCGATCTGCGGCGATAGGTGGCGGAAGCCTGCAGATCGAGAAGGGGCGCCCCCGGCGGGGCGCCCCTTCATTCTTTTGAAATAAGGGAATCGCGAAGCACCCCGAAGACGTCATAAAAACACATTCCAGAGTATAATCGCCATGTTTACAGATAGCGCTCTGATTGAGATAATCATAATGTTCACATGACCGGACGATTTATTCATAAGCGCCGGCATCAGACAGCACCATTTACATAGGAGCATTCCCCCTCATGGCTCTCGACCAGACCCTATCCCGTTTTACCGTGAGAGCCCGCATTTTCCTTGGGTTCGGCCTTGTTCTGCTCTTGCTGGCCCTGATCGCCATCATCGGAGCCAACGGTCTGAGCTCCGCCACCGATCAGGTCGAGGAGTTCTCCAGGGTCAGTGACAACACCGTGCGGGTCGCCGTTCTGGTCGGCGATTTCACCGAGGCTCGGCGCAATGTCCGGAACTACGCCAACGAGGGGGACGCGGCGTCGGCAAAGGCCGCCCGCGAACAGCTTGCCAAGGTCCGCAAGGACATCGCCGAGATCACCGGCAAGACCGTCAATCCGGCGCGCCGCGAAGCCCTGACCAAAATGTCGGGCGAAATCGATGGCTACGCCGCCAATTTCGAAAAAATGGCCGAGGCCCGGGCGGCCAAGGAAAAGCTGATCAACGAGCAACTGAGCGTCCTGGGCCAGCAGGCCCGCGAAGCCATGGCGAGCATTGTCTCCGGGGCCATGGCCAGCGGCGACTTCGAGGCGGCCGCGCAGAGCAGCCAGACCCAGGAAGCCCTGATGCAGGCGCGCCTGCTGGCCAGCCGCTTCACCAGCACCCCGACGCCGAAGCTTGCCGACGCCTCGCGCCAGCAGATGACCGCCTTCCTCGGCCTCGTCCACTCGCTGGAGGAGCGCCTGCGCGACCCAGCCCGCAAGCGCCTGGCCAAGGATGCCGCCGCCCAGGCCGAAAGCTATGCCGCCGCCTTCGGACAGATGGTGGACAGGACCATGCAGGTCGAGCAGCTGGCCAACACCGTGATGCGCAACGAGGCCATGGAAATCGCCAAACTGGCCAATCAGGTCCGGACCGCGCAGGTTGAACGTCTGGACACCCTGAAGGGGCAGACCATCAGCGGTATGGGACGGGCCACCGTCAGCGGCCTGGTCGTCTCGGGCGCCGCCCTGGCCGTCGGATTATTGCTGGCCCTGCTGATCGCCGGCAGCATCGTCACGCCGGTTCAGGCCATGACCGACACCATGACCAAGCTGGCCTCCGGCGACAAGACCGTCGCCATTCCCGCCACCGAGAACAAGGACGAGATCGGCGAAATGGCCCGTGCCGTCCAGGTGTTCAAGGACGGCCTCATCCGCGCCGAGCAACTGGAGGCCGAGGCCCGCGCCGACCAGGAACGCGAGGTGGCCCGCGGCCGCAAGCGCGAATTGCTGACCGCCGATTTCGACGTGATGATCCGCCGGGTGATCGCCAAGGTGGACAACACGGTGCAGAACGTTCACTCCACCTCCACCAGCCTGCACGCCGCCGCCGAGCAGACCTCGCGCCAGAGTGCCGCCGTGGCCGCCGCCGCCGAGCAGGCCACCGCCAATATCCAGACCGTGGCCAGCGCCGCCGAGGAACTGGGCGCCTCCACCCATGAGATCAGCCGCCGGGTGCAAGACACCACCCGCATCACCCAGGAAGCGGTGGACGGCGTCCAGACCGCCGACGCCACCGTGGAAGGCCTGTCCACCGCCGCCCAGAAGATCGGCGAAATCGTCAGCCTGATCAACGACATCGCCGCCCAGACCAATCTGCTGGCCTTGAACGCCACCATCGAGGCGGCCCGCGCCGGTGAGGCCGGCAAGGGCTTCGCCGTGGTGGCCAACGAGGTCAAGCACCTGGCCACCCAGACCGCCAAGGCCACCAGTGAGATCGCCGAACAGATCGGCGGCATCCAGAACTCCACCCAAAGCGCTGTGAACGCCATCAAGACGGTGGGCGCCGCCATTGGACGGGTGGACGAGGTGGTGTCGTCCATCGCCGCCGCGGTCGAGGAGCAAAACGCCGCCACCCAGGAAATCGTCCGCAACGTGCAGGAAGCCGCCAACGGCAATCACGAGGTGACCAGCAACATCTCCGAGGTGTCGTCGGCCGCCCACATGACCGGCGAGATGGCTTCCAACATGTTCAAGGTGGCCGAGGTACTCGAAGAATCCGGCACCAGCCTGGGCAAGCACGTGGAGACCTTCCTGGCCAGCGTTCAGGCGGTATAGATCAGGCTATCGCCCGCACCCGTCCGGGGCGATGCCCCGGACGGGACGCGCTGGGATAGGCTACCGTCCGGGGACCGAGCAGATTCCGTCGCTGCGGGGGCAGGTTTCCGACAGGGGTTCGGGCGCCGGGGCCAGGCCCAGCCAGGCGTCGACCGCCGCCTCGTCGAAGCCGGCCATGCGCCGCCCACTGCTTTCCATCAGTGGACGCCGGATCAGCAACGGATCCATGCACATCTCGGCCAGGGCCTCGTCCGCGCCGATGGCCTCGGGCACCACCGCCCCGGATTTGACCCGGGGTGCGGCCCGGTTGAACCATTGGGCCACCGGCAAGCCGTCGAAGAACGGTCGCAGGGTGTCGGGACTCCAGCCCTGGGCGCGGATGTCGAGCGCCACCACGTCGTGTCCCGACTTGGCCAGCAGCTGCTTTTGACGGGTATTGTTCATGCAGCCCGGCTTTTCGTAGAAGACGATCAGTGCCATTGCCTGGCCCTCCCTCACTTTAACGTGTCCGCCAGCGCCAGCAGGGCCGGCACATGGGCGCGAATTTCATCGGTCACCGCCTTGTCCAGCTTGCCCAGCCAGGCCGACGGGATCTCGCGGACGCCATAGGTCGCGCCGGCCAGCATACCGGCGATGGCGCCGGTGGTATCGGCGTCGCCACCCTGATTGACCACTTCGATCAGGCAGTTGCGGAAGGAATCCGTGAGGAAATAGAAGTGCAGCACGGTCTGCATGGTATCGACGATATAGGCGGTGGACTGGCCCCGAAAGGTCTCGAATTTGAAGCATTTGTGCTTCTCCACCAGGGCGTTGGCCTCGTCGCGGGCCGCCTTCATGCCCTGGCCCGCCAGCAGCGCCTGGGTCATGCGCCCCAGCGCCAGGGTAGCGTCGTCGGACAGGGGATGGTTGTGGGTGATGTGGCTTTGGGCCACCGTCCACTCTTCCATCAGATCGGGGCGGTGCAAGGTGGCTATGGCGGTGGGCAGATTGCGCATGGCGGCGCCGTTGCCGGCATCGCCCTCGCAATAGCCGCCGTCCAGGGTGCCGTTGGTGATGAAGCGGCGGATGCCGCGACGGCAGGTGTTGCCCACATCCACCGGCCCGGTCTTCAGCCAGGCGGCGAATTCCTCGCAGACATTGGCGAGATCGAGCCCGCCCTTGGCGATCAGGGAGCGGCCCAGGCACAAGGCCATCTCGGTATCGTCGGTCACCTGTCCGGGCGCCAGGTGCAGCCAACCGCCGCCGATCATCTTGCGGTGCAGGCCGTACTTTTCCCGGATTTCCCCCTTAGTCAGGAACTCCACCGTCGCCCCCAGGGCATCGCCGACGGCAAAACCGAGATAGGCGCCCAGCGCACGCTCCTCCAGGGAGGGGCCGGACGAGGGAGATCGGTCGAGAAAGGGCAGGCGCATGGGAGATCCGGTCAGTAGTAGGACGCGGTGACCCGGTAGTCACCACCGATCACCAGGTACTCGCCCTCCCCCTTCAGGGGTTGGACGGGCAGCAGCGTGTTGAAGAACAGAACCTTCACCACCGGCACACGGGCGGTGAGGATGGTGTCGCCGAAACAGTCGGCGACCTCGCGGTCTGACGAAAAGGACGCCAGGTTGTTGAGGCGCATGATCACCGTCTTGCGATCAACGCGCTCGACCACCTGATGCTCGTCGAAGGAATTGACGCCGCGATAGAGCGTCAGATGGGTCTGGCCGGGGGCGGCATGGCGGGCCAGGCCCCACTGGCAAAACTCGTAGAGCATGTCCAGCTGGCAATAGATGGAGTTGTTGTGGAAGCGCGACGACATCTTCTCGTCCACATAGGTCGCCCAGCCCTGGGTGGAGAAGCGGGTGATCATCTCCTTGTGAAAGGTGGGAAACAGCCCGAAGCGGCTTTCCACCCAACCCTTGAGCACGGCGCCCTCGGGCGCGTTGGAATCATAGCCCCACCCCTTGAGCAGGCGCAGGAAGCTGGAGCGGTAGCGCCGGCGCTCGCCCTTCAGTTCCTCCTGCTGCTCGGGGTCGATGCCGAACATGGCCATCATGTACTTATAAAAGGCATCGCCGGCATCCATCAGCCCGTCGGACTGCCCCAGCATCTCGAACAGCTGCTTGTTCATCTCGCGGACGCCCGAGATGTGAAGCTCCCGCGGGTCCTCGTTGAACGCGGACGAACCCAGCAGGCTGGTTGACAACCCGACCAGATTGGTGCTGTGGCCGATGCTCTGCGCGCGCGCGTCCATCATGTCTCGACTCGAACCCCCGTTATTCAGCCGCGACACATGCAAGACTCATACCCATTGGCATAGCCCGACAGAAAAGGGCCGAAACCCTGCTCCTGTTGGGGTTGCAACACTGCCGGTGCGCTTTGTCGGATTCCGCACAGACGCCCAAAAAGCGGGCAGGACTGCGGCACACCACGACATCATATTGATTTTACACGATTATTTTTTGTCGCTGCGGCGCACACCAAACTGGCACGCCCATTGCGATGAGGAGGCCGTGGCGGTGACCCAGTCCTCGCCGAGCAAATTTTGAAGGCCAACCTGAAAGGAAATTCCCATGGTTCGTCAGATCGCTTTCTACGGCAAGGGCGGTATCGGTAAGTCCACCACCTCGCAGAACACCCTGGCCGCTCTCGTCGAGATGGGTCAGAAGATCCTCATCGTCGGCTGCGACCCCAAGGCCGACTCCACCCGCCTGATCCTCAACACCAAGCTGCAGGACACCGTGCTGCACCTGGCCGCCAAGGCCGGCTCGGTGGAAGACCTCGAGCTCGAGGACGTGATGAAGATCGGCTACAAGGGCATCAAGTGCACCGAGTCGGGCGGCCCCGAGCCGGGCGTCGGCTGCGCCGGCCGTGGCGTGATCACCGCCATCAACTTCCTGGAAGAGAACGGCGCCTATGACGACGTGGACTACGTGTCCTACGACGTGCTGGGCGACGTGGTGTGCGGCGGCTTCGCCATGCCGATCCGCGAGAACAAGGCTCAGGAAATCTACATCGTCATGTCCGGCGAGATGATGGCCCTGTTCGCCGCCAACAACATCGCCAAGGGCATTCTGAAGTATGCCGGTTCGGGCGGCGTCCGCCTGGGCGGCCTGATCTGCAACGAGCGCCAGACCGACCGCGAGCTGGAGCTGGCCGAGGCCCTGGCCAAGAAGCTGAACACCCAGATGATCCACTTCGTGCCGCGTGACAACGGCGTGCAGCACGCCGAGCTGCGTCGCCAGACCGTCATCCAGTACGCCCCCGACTCCAAGCAGGCCGGCGAATACCGCGCCCTGGCCACCAAGATCCACAACAACGGCGGCAAGGGCACCATCCCGACCCCGATCACCATGGAAGAGCTCGAGGACATGCTGCTCGAGTTCGGCATCATGAAGTCCGACGAGCAGGCCCTGGCCGAGCTCGAGGCCAAGGAAAAGACCCTCTGCAGCGCCGGTTGATCGGCATCAGCGCCTAACCCGCCCCCGCCGGCCCGGTTCACGGGTCGGCGGACCGGGCGGGCAAAGTGAAGCTCTAGAGAAGGAGAAGGGGCATGAGCCTCGAATACACCAACGACACCGCCGCCAACCAGGCGCTGATCAAGGAAGTCCTCGATCAGTACCCGGAAAAGTCGGCCAAGAAGCGCGCCCGCCACCTCGGCACCGTCAAGACCGAAGAGAACGGCACCCCGACCTGCGGCGTGAAGTCCAACATCAAGTCGGTTCCCGGCGTCATGACCGTTCGCGGTTGCGCCTATGCCGGCGCCAAGGGCGTGGTGTGGGGTCCGGTCAAGGACATGGTCCACATCTCCCACGGTCCGATCGGCTGCGGTCAGTATTCCTGGTCCCAGCGTCGCAACTACTTCACCGGCACCGTCGGCATCGACAGCTTCGTCACCATGCAGGTGACCTCGGATTTCCAGGAACGCGACATCGTTTTCGGCGGTGACAAGAACCTGGAAGTGATGATCGACGAGCTGGACGGGCTGTTCCCGCTGAACAACGGCATCTCGGTGCTGTCCGAGTGCCCCATCGGCCTGATCGGCGACGACATTGAAGCCGTCGCCAAGAAGAAGGCCAAGGACATCGGCAAGAAGGTCGTTCCGGTCCGCTGCGAAGGCTTCCGTGGCGTGTCCCAGTCCCTGGGCCACCACATCGCCAACGACGCCATCCGGGATTGGGTCTTCGAGAAGGGCACCGAGGAAGAGTGGGCGACCGGCCCCTACGACGTGAACCTGATCGCCGACTACAACATCGGCGGCGATGCCTGGCCGAGCCGCAAGCTCCTGGAAGAGATCGGCCTGCGGGTCATCGGTTCCTGGTCCGGCGACGCCACCCTGGCCGAGATCGAGCGCGCCCCCAAGGCCAAGCTGAACCTCATCCATTGCTATCGGTCGATGAACTACATCTGCCGTCACATGGAAGAGAAGTACGGCATGCCCTGGATCGAATACAACTTCTTCGGTCCGACCCAGATCGCCGCTTCGCTCCGCAAGATCGCCGCCGCCTTCGACGAGACCATCCAGAAGAAGGCCGAAGAGGTCATCGCCAAGTATCAGCCACTGGTGGACGCGGTCACCGCCCGCTTCAAGCCGCGGCTGGATGGCAAGACGGTCATGCTGTATGTGGGCGGCCTGCGCCCCCGTCACACCGCCACCGCCTACGAAGACCTGGGCATGAAGATCGTGGGCTCGGGCTACGAGTTCGCTCACAACGACGACTATCAGCGCACCGCCACCTACCTCAAGGAAGGCACGCTGATTTATGACGACGTCAGCGAGTTCGAGCTGGAGAAGTTCATCGAGCAGCTCCGTCCCGACCTGGTCGGTTCGGGCATCAAGGAGAAGTACTCGACCCAGAAGATGGGCGTGCCCTTCCGCCAGATGCACTCGTGGGACTACTCGGGCCCCTATCACGGCTATGACGGCTTCGCCATCTTCGCCCGTGACATGGACATGGCCATCAACGCCCCGGTGTGGGGCAAGCTCAAGGCCCCGTGGAAGGCCGCCTAAGCCCTTTCACACGGACCCTGATCTGGTTTTAGGAAATCCCCTCCCCGCGTGTCGCCCAATATCCGGGGGCGCGGGGAGGAATAAGGAGAGACTGCCATGCCGCAGAGCGCTGAAAACATCAAGGACCACATCTCCCTGTTCTCCGAGCCCGAGTACAAGGAATTGTTGGCCCAGAAGAAGGCCAATTACGAGTGCCGCCCGTCTGACGAAAAGGTCAACGAGCAGCTCGAATACTCCAAGACCTGGGAGTATCGCGAGAAGAACTTCGCCCGTACCAAGGCCGTCATCAACCCGCACAAGGCCTGTCAGCCGCTCGGTGCCGTGTTCGCCGCCGCCGGCTTCGAAGAGACCCTGCCCTACGTGCATGGCTCCCAGGGCTGCGCCGCCTACTTCCGCTCGCACCTCGCCCGTCACTTCAAGGAAGCTTCGGCCTGCGTGTCGGACTCCATGACCGAAGACGCGGCCGTGTTCGGCGGCCTGAACAACCTGGTGGAGGGCCTGCTCAACGCCAAGCACCTCTACAAGCCGAAGATGATCGCCGTCTCCACCACCTGCATGGCGGAAGTCATCGGCGACGATCTCAGCGCCTTCATCGCCACCGCCAAGGAAAAGGAATCGGTCCCGGCCGACTTCCCCGTCCCCTTCGCCCACACTCCGTCGTTCGTCGGCAGCCACACCGTCGGCTACGACAACATGATCAAGGGCATCTTCAACTACTTCTGGGACCGCGAGAAGGGCGAGGTCAAGACCGGCGCGTCCAACGGCAAGATCAACATCATCCCCGGCTTCGACGGTTACGCGGTCGCCAACAACCGCGAACTGAAGCGCTACCTGGATGCCATGGGCGTCGATTACACCCTGGTCGGCGACGTCTCGGAGGTGTTCGACACCCCCACCGATGGCACCTTCCGCATGTATGACGGCGGCACCAAGCTCGATGACGTCCGCGACGCCATCAACGCCAAGGCCACCCTCGGCCTGCAGCACTACTGCTCGGACAAGACCCTGGAATACGTCGCGTCCAAGGGTCAGGCCACCGCGTCCCTGAACTACCCCATGGGCGTGTCCGGGACCGACGCCATGCTGATGAAGATCTCCGAGCTGTCGGGCAAGGCGATCCCCGAGGCCATCGAAAAGGAACGCGGCCGTCTGGTCGACGCCATCGCCGACAGCCAGGGCTGGCTGCACGGCAAGAAGGCCGCTATCTTCGGCGATCCCGACTTCGTGCTGTCCATGGCCTCCTTCCTGATGGAGCTGGGCATTGAACCCACTCACTGCCTGTGCACCAACGCCGGCAAGGAATGGGACGCCCAGATGAAGGCCGTCCTGGCCGCGTCGCCCTTCGGCGCCGATTGCCAGGTGTGGGCGGGCAAGGACCTCTGGCACCTGCGCTCCCTGCTCTTCACCGAGCCGACCGACATGATCATCGGCAGCTCCTACGGCAAGTATCTGGAGAAGGACACCGGCATCCCCCTGATCCGTCTGACCTTCCCCGTGTTCGACCGTCACCACCACCACCGCTTCCCCACCATGGGCTACCAGGGTGCGCTGCGGACCCTGGTCGAGATCCTCGACCGGATCTTCGAGGTGGCCGACGCGTCGAGCGACATCTCCTACGACCTCACGCGTTGATCTCCCAACCCTTCCATAACGCGTGAGACCCGCCCCGGAGAGGAACCCGCCCTCTCCGGGGCTTCTCGTTTGGGGGATGAGTTGCGAAGGGTGCCGCCCTTCACCCGCAAGGAGGCTGGCCTCCTTGACCTCCAATCCTCCCCGCCCCTACCAGCCGCTCCATCCCCTGGCGGTCCAGGCGATGGGGCAGCCAGTCGGGCAGCGCCGCAAAGCCCTGGCGCTCATAGAATTTCCGCCCTTCGGCGTTCCAGGCCACCACGTTGACATCCATGCGGCAACAGCCCCGCTCCATGGCCAGGGCGGCGGCGGCGGACAGCAGCGTCTTGCCCGCCCCCGTCCCCCGCGCCGCCTCGTCCACGAACAGGTCATGCACCACCAGGGTGGGAGCGCCGCGCCAACTGGAATAGGCCTGGTACAGCACCGCCATTCCCCGCACGGCGCCATCGACCTCGGCCAGCAGGGCCTCGAACCGGCGCTCCGGCCCGAAGCCGTCGGCGCGGATGGTGTCCTCGGTGGTGACGACGCCGTCGGGCTCGCCCTCGAACGCCGCCAGCAGGCGGAGAAGCCGCAGGATGTCGCCACTGTCCTCCGGCCGCGCCGGTCGCACGCACACGCTCATGCTGTCCTCCCCTCGATAGGCGGCAAGGTTATCACACCCGCCACGCCATCGCCCGGACTCCACAAGTATTCTTATGATTGTATTCAATGCAATTAGGATTCCGCGTTAGCATTTACCGCGCATATATATACATGTATAAATTAAGCATTATGCGACGACTGACACCGAAGGGGGATTGGAATGAACCGTCTGATTTTGGGGGGTCTTTTGCCCGCGCTGATGCTGTCGGCTTGCGCGTCTCAATCGGGCAAGCTGGCGCCCGACGGCCCCAAGGGAGACCTCAAGGCGTCGCTGCCCTATTTGCGCATGGAGATCGACAACACCAAGACCTGCAAGGGCGTGGTGACCAGCGACCGCCTGGACAGCCAGCAGGGCAGCTACTATGTCCGCCTGGGTGCGCTTTATTCCAGCCAGGACGCCGACACCGCCATGGCCTATGGCGTCCGCACCCGTCCCATGCTGCTGCGCGCCCTGTGGTCGGACAAGACCGGCTTCACCCTGACCGCCACCATCACCGTGGACAGCCAGCCCGCCTATCAGGCCACCGTCCCCCTGTATGCGGTCAGCCACGACAGCGGCCAGCAGGGGGAAAGCTTCACCACCAATCTCGACCTGATCTGGCAGAACACCTTCATCAAGGTGCAGCCCGGCGCCACCCTCAACGTCCAGTTCGAGAGCAAGTTCTCCAAGACCGTGGAGACCGGGGCCCTCAGCGCCGCCCTCCGGGTGGCCAAGGTGGCCACCACCGCCATGGCGCCCGAGGCCAAGATCCTCACCACCCTCAACCAGGGGCGCATGCAGACCGAGGCGCGGCTGTGGGACAAGGCGCTGGGCCAGCTCTTCGCCCAGAATGCCACGGAGCAGATCAGCCTGGTGACCACCCCGGAGCAGATCGGCAGCAATTCCTGCGGCGTCGTCACCCTCTATGCCCCCGGCTATAACGAGGAGATCGATCCCCAGATGAAGATCGGCACGTGGCGGGTGGGGGTCAACGACTGGCGGCGCTCCATCTTCACCGACGCGGCCTGCCTGACCAAGGCCCTCGATGGGGGATGCGCCTCGGACGTGATCTCCAAGCTGACCCCCATGCGCGTCCTGGACGAGCCGGTGGGCGGCGGCAAGAGCATCGGCACCTTCCTCAAGGAGCAGGACATCGTCCCCATCGCCATCAGCCAGACCGACAGCGAAGTCCAGAAGCAGGAGGCCTCGTCCTTCTGCCGCCGGGTCACCACCTCGCTGGTGTCCCTGGGCCTGACCGACATCGACGCCAAGCTGGGGCTTTGGGCCTTCGCCATGGGCTATCCCATGCCCACCGAGATCTCCGACGCCCTGACCCAGCATCCCGACTGCCAGAACCAGATCCGGCCGTTCGAGTTCCGTCTGCCCGTCAGCCTGGGCACCAGCCGCTAAAAGCAGCGCATCCCCGACACCGGCCATTGTCGCATGTCCGACAATGGCCGGTTGCCGTTTGCGCACCCCCCAGCATTTCCGCCACTTTTACTAATGGCACGGCCCTTGCGAGTCAGGACCCGAACCGCTTTACGCGAGGTCCGCCATGCTGAAGGCCAAGATCGCCGAACTGATGCACGAACCCGGATGCGCCACCAACCAGGCGAAATCCGAAGGTGAGCGCAAGAAGGGCTGCGGCAAGTCGCTCACCCCCGGCGCCGCCGCCGGCGGCTGCGCCTTCGACGGTGCCAAGATCGCGCTCCAGCCCATCACCGACGTGGTCCATCTCGTCCACGGCCCCATCGCCTGCGAGGGCAATTCCTGGGACGGCCGTAATTCCTGGAGCAGCGGCTCGGACCTCTACCGCAAGGGCTTCACCACCGATCTGACCAACCTGGACATTATCGCCGGTGGCGAGAAGAAGCTCTACAAGGCCATCAAGCAGGCCATCGCCCGCCACAACCCGCCCGCCGTCTTCGTCTACCAGACCTGTGTCGGCTCGCTGATCGGCGACGACGTGGACGCCGTGTGCCGCGCCGCCACCCAGCGCCTGGGCACCCCGGTGATCCCGATCAATTCGCCGGGCTTCGTCGGCTCGAAGAACCTGGGCAACCGCTTAGGCGGCGAGGCGCTGTTCGAGCATGTGATCGGCACGGTGGAGCCCGACGATGCCGGCCCCTGCGACATCAATATCCTGGGCGAGTACAACGTGGCGGGCGAGCTGGACCAGTTCCGCCCCCTGCTGGCCCGCCTGGGGATCCGCCTGCGCGCCTCCATCACCGGCGACGCCCGCTATCGCGAGGTGGCGGCCTGCCACACGGCGCGCGCCAACATGGTGCTGTGCTCCCAGGCCCTGGTGACGCTCGCCCGCAAGATGAAGGAGAAGTGGGGCATCCCCTACTTCGAAGGCTCGTTCTACGGCATCTCCGACACCTCGGACGCCCTGCGCAACATCGCCCGCATGCTGGTGGAGCGCGGCGCCGATCCCACCCTGACCGACCGCACCGAGGCTCTGATCGCCGAGGAAGAGGCCAAGGCCTGGGCGCGGCTGGAGCCCTACAAGGCCCGTCTGGCGGGCCGCAAGGTGCTGCTTTACACCGGCGGCGTCAAAAGCTGGTCGGTGATCCAGGCCCTGCAGGAAGTGGGCATGGAAGTGGTGGGCTCCTCGGTCCGCAAGGCCACCGAGGCCGACAAGTCCAAGGCGCTGGAACGTCTGGGCGGCGACGAGGACAAGCTGGCCGACGCCATCACGCCGCGCGACATGTACGCCATGTTCAAGGACGGCAAGGCCGACATGATGCTGTCGGGCGGACGTTCGCAATTCGTGGCGCTGAAGGCCCGCACCCCCTGGATCGACATCAATCAGGAACGCCACCACGGCTATGCCGCCTATGACGGCATGGTGGCCCTGGTGCGCGAGATCGATCTTTCCATCAACAGCCCGATCTGGGCGCAGGTCCGCGCCCCCGCCCCCTGGGAGAATTCGTGATGGCCCTTATCGTCGACCACAACAAGGCGCTTTCCACCTCTCCGCTCAAGGTCAGCGCGCCGCTGGGCGCGGCGCTGGCCTTCATGGGGATGAAGGGCTGCCTGCCCATGTTCCACGGCTCCCAGGGCTGCACCGCCTTCGCCCTGGTGATGATGGTCCGCCACTTCCGCGAGGCCATCCCGCTGCAGACCACCGCCATGAACGAGATCAGCACCATCCTGGGTGGCATGGACCAGGTGGAGGAAGGTCTCCTCAACATCGCCAAGCGCGCCAAGCCGGAAATCATCGGCCTGATCTCCACCGCCCTGACCGAGACCCGCGGCGAAGACATGGCCGGCGACGTCAAGGTCATTCGGGCACGCAACAAGGAACTGGCCGATATCGCCGTGGTCGACGTCTCGGCCCCCGACTTCTCGGGCTCGCTGGAGACCGGCTGGGGCAAGGCGGTGACCGCCATCATCAAGAGCCTGGCCAAGCCGTCCGGCAACCACGCCAAGCTGGACCGGGTCAACCTGCTGCCCGGCGCCCATCTCACCCCCGGTGACGTGGAGGCCTTAAAGGACATCATCGCCGATTTCGGCCTGGAGGCCATGGTCCTGCCCGACCTGTCGGACTCCCTGGACGGCCATGTGCCCGACGCCTATACCCCCACCACCCTGGGCGGCACCGCCGTCGCCCAGGTGCGCGAGATGGGCCGGGCACGCCTGACCATCGCCATCGGCGAGCACATGCGCATCGCCGCCAAGACCGCCGAGACCATCACCGGCGTTCCCTCGGTGGTGCTGGACCGGGTCACCGGCCTGGATGCCGTCGACCGCCTGATGGTCTGCCTGTCCACCGTGGCCGGCGTTCCCGTTCCCGCCCGCCAGCGCCGCGCCCGCTCGCAGCTGGTGGACGCCATGCTGGACGGCCACTTCTATTTCGGCGGCCGCTCCATCGCCATCGCCGCCGAGCCCGCCTTGCTGTGGAGCATGGGCAAGCTGGCCACCGACATGGGCGCCACCGTCGCGGCGGCGGTCACCACCCAGCCCGTCCCCATGCTGGCCGAGCTGAAGGCCGAACGGATCATCGTCGGCGATTTCGAGGATCTGGAGGACCAGATCCTGGAGGCCGGCGGCGCCGACCTGATCATCGCCAATTCCAATGGACGTCAGGTGGCCGCCCATCACGGCATCCCGCTGTTCCGCGCCGGCTTTCCGGTGTTCGACCGCCTGGGCGCCGCCCACCTGACATCGGCGGGTTACCGCGGCACGCGGGACCTGATCACCCAATTGGGCAACATCCTGATGGAGCGCCCCGGACACGCCCACCAGCAGTCGGAGCACGCCCATGGTCACCAGAGTGCTGCGGCTGGTTGATCCCGCCGCGCCCCCTTCCCAGGGATCGAGACCGAAGATCAAAGGAGGTCACATGAGAATCGCCGTCGCCACCCAGGACCGCCAGCGCGTCGACGCCCACTTCGCCAGCGCCAAGACCTTCATGTTCTACGACGTTGGCCCCGAAGGTCACAGCTTCCTCGAAGCGGTGCAGTTCGACAACGTCTCCGCCGAGGACGGCAACCACAAGGAAGACGGCGAGGACCGTCTGGCCGCCAAGATCTCCGCGCTGAAGGGCGCCGCCCTGCTGTTCTGCCGCGCCATCGGCGGCCCGGCCGCCGCCCGCGTGGTCCGCGTCAACGTCCACCCCATCAAGCTGCCCAACGACGAGCCCATCTCGGATGTGATCGAGCGGGTCCGCACCATGCTGAAGGGCAATCCGCCGCCGTGGCTGAGAAAGGCCATGCGCGACGGCGAGGCCGGCGACGAGCGCTTCGTCGACGACGACGAATAACCGACAGGAGTCCAGCCATGACCGCCACCGCCACCCAGGATCCCTTCATCAAGAATCTGTGCATGTTCATCCGCGCCCAGGACATGAGCGGGGCATGGGAATCCATGTCGGATGACGACGTGCTGGCGCCCTATATCCTTAGCAAGGAGCAGCGCCGGGAGATCCCGCTGTTCGGCGATCCCGACCCCGACATCCTGTGGCGGGTCGAGCAGTATTTCAACGCCATCGCCATGGCCATCGAGAACAAGACCGGCCGCGCCATCGCGCCGATCATGAAGATTCACCACGAAGGCTGGGGCCGCATGATCCTGACCGCCGGCAAGCTGGTGGCGGTCAATTCCTACATGCGCGAACTGCACCGCTTCGGCTTCGACTCGGTCGAGGCCATGAGCGCCAAGGCCCAGAAGCTCATCGATGAAGGCGTCGCCACCATTGAGAAGTATCCCGACGTCGCCGCCGCCTGACCTAAACCCAAGAGAGGGAGAGTTCCATGTCGTTTCGCCAATTCACCACCCGCGACGGGTCGGTCTGGATCCCCAAGTACCTGACCAAGATCAGCGCCGAGCTGTGCATCGGCTGCGGCCGCTGCTTCAAGGTCTGCACCCACAGCGTCATGAAGCTGATGGGCTTCAGCGAAGAGGGCGAGTACATCGACCCCGAAGAGGACGACGACGGCGAGATCGAGAAGACCGTCATGGCCATTGCCAATGAGGGCAATTGTATCGGCTGTGGCGCCTGTTTCGCCGTCTGCGGCACCAAGGCCCAGACTCACGAGCCGGTTCCGGCGTGAATGTGAGTGTCATCCCGACGACCTTCGGGAGGAGGGATCTCATTCTGGAACGCTCGGTCCGGATCGAAGCCGACGGTCCAGGAAGAGATCCCTCGCCAAGGCTCGGGATGACAACACCCTGTTCCAGGAGGACAAAGCCATGGCCAAGGAGATCTACGCCCGTCTGATGTCCGGCCCCGGCGGCGGCGATCCGTTCGACCGCCACCTGTTCGCCTGTGCCATCGCCATGGCCCTCTCCACGCCGGGAGAAAGCCTGACGGTGGGGCTTGGGCTTTCCGAGGAATGCCTGGCGGCGCTGGTGGGGCGAAGCTTCCCCCACGCCCCTGGCCTGCTTTCGGGATTGTCCCTGGACGGCCATGGCGACGAGCCGCTGACCATCGAGGAGCCCGATCTTCGCGCCCTGTTGCTGGAACACCGGACACGGGGCCTCATCGAGGAGGAATGGATGGCCCATGTGGTAGCGCGGCGTTGCCTGGGCGCCAACCACCTGTGGCAGGACCTGGGACTGACCAGCCGCGCCGATCTGTCCGGGCTGATGCGCCGCCACTTCCTCGGCCTGGCCGAGCTGAACAGCCGCGACATGAAGTGGAAGAAGTTCTTCTACCGCGAACTCTGCCAGAGGGAAGGCGTCATGATCTGCAAGTCGCCCAATTGCGAGGTCTGCACCGACTTCACCACCTGCTTCGGGGCCGAGGACGGCGTCTCGCTGCTTGTCGCAAAGTCGACATTGTCGGATTCCCCTCCCGCATCCTTCTAGTGTTTTCAATGCGCTAGCACTTGGCACCCTTCTTGCTGATCCAAAGGACAGGACATTGGTTCCGGCAAGGAGGACACAGTCATGATGAACCTGACCGACAAGGCCATCGACGTCATCCGCGAGGTCTGCAACGGCGAGTACCTGGGTCTGCGGATCATGGTCAACAAAAGCTGTTCGGGCTTTTCCTACAACATGGGACTGGAAGAGAACGCCGCCGAGGACGATCAGGTCCTGGAGTTCTCCGACGTGAAGGTGTTCATCGATCCCGGCTCGGCCCTGTGGCTGACGGGAGCGACCATGGATTACGTGGACAGCTCCGCCATGGGCTCGGGCTTCGTGTTCGACAATCCCAACCAGCCCCCCGCCCCCACCACCACCGCCGGCGGCGGCTGTTCCTGCGCCATGAAGAGCTGCGGCTAGGAGACCCCGCCATGACGAAGGCCGCCACCATCGTCATGAACGATACGACTCTGAGGGATGGAGAGCAGACCGCCGGGGTCGCGTTCCGCCTGGACGAGAAGCTGGATATCGCCCGGACGCTGGACATCGCCGGCGTACCGGAGATCGAGGTGGGCATTCCCGCCATGGGAGCCGAGGAACAGGCCGCCATCCGCAAGGTGGCGGGCCTCGGCCTCAAGGCCCGGCTGATCGCCTGGTGCCGGATGATGGAAGACGACCTGGAGGCGGCGGCGCTGTGCGACGTCGCCACCGTCAACCTGTCCATTCCGGTCTCCGACCTGCAACTGGCCGCCAAGATGGGCCGCGACCGCGCCTGGGCGCTGGAGCATATCCGCGTCATGGTGGGCAAGGCCCGCGCCATGGGCTTTGACGTCCTGGTGGGCGGCGAGGACAGCTCGCGCGCCGATCCGGCCTTCCTGGCCGATGTGGTGCGGGCCTGCGAGGCGGCGGGCGCCCAGCGCTTCCGCTTCGCCGATACCATGGGGATCATGGACCCCTTCGCCGTGCACGACGCCTTCCGCGCCCTGCGCGCCGCCACCTCCATGGAACTAGAAATTCACGCCCACGACGACCTGGGGCTGGCCACCGCCAATTCCCTGGCCGCCGTCCGGGGCGGCGCCACGCATGTGAGCACCACGGTCAACGGCCTGGGCGAGCGGGCCGGCAACGCCCCCCTGGAAGAGGTGGTGGTGGCGCTGGGCCACCTCTACGGCCGGGAAACCGGCATCGACAAGCGCCAGTTGGGCCGGGTGTCCAAGCTGGTGGCCGAGGCCTCGGGCCGCCCGGTGCCGGTGGACAAGAGCATCGTCGGCGAGAACATCTTCACCCACGAATCCGGCATCCATGTCAGCGGCCTGCTGCGCGATCCCCGCACCTATCAGGCGCTAGACCCGGCCGAGTTGGGCCGCGGCCACCGTCTGGTGCTGGGCAAGCATTCGGGCCTGACCTCGGTGCTGCACGCCTGCCGCGAGATCGGGCTGGAGGTGGATGCGGCGAAAGCCCGCGCCATGCTGGCCCAGGTCCGCCGCCACGCCTCGACCACCAAGACCATCCCCACCGCAGACGATTTGCGGCGTTTCGCCGGAACCGCCACCGCCATCACCGGAGTCCCGTCATGATCCTCGAGACCCTCGCCACCCTGTCGTCCGCCGAGCAGTTCTTCCAGACCCTGCAGGTTCCCTTCGACCAGTCGGTGCTCAACGTCAGCCGCCTGCACATCCTCAAGCGCTTCCGCGAGGTGCTGCGCAGCACCAATGTCGACGGCCTGGCCGAGTTCGAGGTGGAAGCGGTGGCCCGTGCCGCCCTGATCGAAGCCTACGAGGACTTCGCCGAGGGCCGCGGCACCAAGACCTTCAAGGTGTTCAAGGACGCCCATCCGGGCTTCGTGGGCCTGAACGAAATCCGCCCCATGGCGGCGCGGTAACGCCGCCCCTTCCTCTTCCATATTCCAAACCATCATGCCCGGACCTGTTCTGGGCATGATGGCTGGCGGCTGCATGGATCACCGGGTCAAGCCTGGTGATGGCGGCGGCGTCAGTCTTGAATTGAACATCCCCCAAAAAGGCGATCGGGCCGCCGCTTGCGCGGCGACCCGATCTGGCCGGTACTCCCCGGGGGGGATGGGGGGGGAGAGGAGCACCGGAAGAACCTGGAGGACGGGCTTCTAGCACGACTTAAAAAAGTTGCGCCACAAAATCAGCTACGGCATCCGCGAATAGCAGCTATGTCCTCCCATACAGGTCGGATATTCACACCTCACCCCCTGTAAATCTTCCGTTCATAAGCAATCCCCCCTCGCCCGCCGCCACGGTCACCGCGTCGCCATCCTTGACCACGCCTTCGAGAATCAGCCCGGCCAGGGGGTTCTGCAGGGCGCGCTGGATCACCCGCTTGAGGGGGCGGGCGCCATAGGCGGGGTCATAGCCCTTCTCGGCCAGCCATTCCATGGCACCGGCATCCAGGGACAGGGTGATCTTGCGATCGGCCAGCAAGGCGCGAAGGCGCTTCAGCTGGATGTCGACGATGCCCGACATGTCGCCACGCCCCAGGCGATGGAACAGCAGGATCTCATCCAGCCGGTTGAGGAATTCCGGGCGGAAGGAGGCGCGAACCACCTCCATGACCTCGGCGCGCACTTCCGCCGAATCATGGCCTTCCTCCTGGTTGGCGAGAATCTCCGAGCCCAGGTTGGAGGTCAGAACGATCAGGGTGTTGCGGAAATCCACGGTGCGGCCCTGGCCGTCGGTCAGGCGGCCGTCATCGAGGACCTGCAGCAGCACGTTGAAGACGTCCGGATGGGCCTTTTCCACCTCGTCGAACAAAATCACCTGATAAGGCCGGCGCCGTACCGCCTCGGTGAGCGCGCCGCCTTCCTCGTAGCCCACATAGCCGGGCGGCGCGCCGATCAGGCGGGCCACCGAATGCTTTTCCATGTACTCGCTCATGTCCATGCGGACCATGGCGGTCTCGTCGTCAAACATGAACTCGGCCAGGGCCTTGGTCAGCTCGGTCTTGCCCACGCCGGTGGGGCCGAGGAACAGAAACGAGCCGATGGGACGGTTGGGGTCCTGCAGGCCGGCACGCGCCCGGCGCACGGCGTTGGACACCGCCACCAGCGCCTCGCTCTGGCCGACCACCCGGGTCTTGAGGCGGCTTTCCATGCCCAGCAGCTTATCGCGCTCGCCCTGCAGCATCTTTTCCACCGGAATGCCGGTCCAGCGCGACACCACGCTGGCGATGTGCTCCTCGGTCACCGATTCGGTGAGCATGCGGCTTCCCGAATCCCCGCCGCCCTCGATGCGCTTTTCCAGGTCGGGAATGACCCCGAACTTCAGCTCGCCGGCCCGCGCCCAGTTGGAGGCGCGTTCGGCATTGGCCAGTTCGATGCGGGCCTCTTCCAGCTGTTCCTTGACCTTGGTGGAATCGGCCAACTGGCTTTTCTCGGCCCGCCAGCGCTCGGACATGTCGAAGGATTCCCGTTCGAGCTGATTCAGCTCCACCTCCAGCTTGCCCAGGCGATCGCGGGAGCCGGCATCGCTTTCCTTGCGCAGCGCCTCGCGCTCGATCTTCAGTTGGACGATGCGGCGGTCCAGCTCGTCCAGGGCCTCGGGCTTGGAATCGATCTGCATGCGCAGCCGCGAGGCCGCCTCGTCCACCAGATCGATGGCCTTGTCCGGCAGGAAGCGGTCGGTGATGTAGCGGTTGGAGAGCGTCGCCGCCGAGACCAGGGCGCCGTCGGCGATGCGCACCCCGTGGTGCAATTCGTACTTCTCCTTCAGGCCGCGCAAGATGGAGACGGTGTCCTCCACCCCCGGCTCGGAGACGAAGACCGGCTGGAAGCGCCGCGCCAGGGCGGCGTCCTTTTCCACATGCTTGCGGTATTCGTTCAGCGTGGTGGCGCCGATGCAGTGCAATTCGCCGCGCGCCAAAGCGGGCTTCAACAGGTTGGAGGCGTCCATGGAGCCTTCGGCAGCGCCCGCGCCGATCAGGGTGTGCATCTCGTCGATGAACAGCACCACCTCGCCATTGGCGGCGGTGACCTCGGTGAGGACCGCCTTCAGGCGCTCCTCGAACTCACCCCTGAACTTGGCACCGGCCACCAGGGCGCCGAGGTCGAGGACCATCAGGCGCTTGTTCTTCAAGGTCTCGGGCACGTCGCCGTTGATGATGCGGATGGCCAGGCCTTCCACGATGGCGGTTTTGCCCACGCCGGGCTCGCCGATCAGCACCGGATTGTTCTTGGTGCGGCGGCTCAAGACCTGGATGGTGCGGCGAATCTCCTCGTCGCGGCCGATGACGGGATCGAGCTTGCCGTCGCGGGCCGCCTGGGTCAGGTCGCGGGCGTACTTCTTCAGGGCGTCGTAGCTGTCCTCGGCCGAGGCCGAATTGGCCTTGCGGCCCTTGCGGACATCCTCGATGGCATGGTTGAGGCCCTGGGGCGTGACGCCGGCCTCGGCCAGCACCTTGGCCGTGGAGGTTCCGGTGGCCAGGGTCAGCGCCAGCAGCAGCCGCTCGGCGGTGACGAAGGAATCCCCGGCCTTGTCGGCCAGCTGCACCGCCTGATCCAGCAGGCGGGCCAGTTCGGGGGCAAGATGGACGCCGCCGGCGCCGGGGCCTTCCACCTTGGGCAGCTTGCCCAGCTCGGTCTCGACGCCTTTCAGCGCCCGCACGGGGTCACCTCCCGCGGCGCGGATCAGGTTGGCGGCCAGACCTTCCTTGTCGGCCAGCAGCACCTGGGCCAGATGCTCCGGCGTCAGGCGCTGGTGTCCGCTGCGCAATGCCAGGGTCTGAGCCGACTGGATGAAACCCTTGCAGCGTTCGGTAAATTTCTCGAAATCCATCTTTGCCCTCATCGTTCGAGCGGCGGCGGAACCGTCCCTTCAAGAGGCAACGGTCCAGGCGTCTGCCTTTTCTCCGCTTGATATGGAGCGATTCGGCCAAGCCGCAAGCCGGCTTTGCCGCCCCCCTTTCCCCACCCGTCCGAAATCCACACGGAGATTATGGTTGACCGTCCACAGCCCCCCTCCCCAAGATAAAGACGACATGAGGAACATCAAATATGACAAGGGGCAGAAAGCCGCAGAATGATCATGATTCGTTGAAATTTGCTTCAAATTGTCATCCTGCCGTAATGTTGGTCGTCGTGCGGCACTTGCCCACATTTTGCACCGCACAAGAGTAGGCCGTCCGTATGATTTTAGAACTATTCCTTATCGAATATTTTTTTCTTGATTTGAAACGCCAATCGTCATGACATCTGCCACGCCATCATCCTGAGGAGGGAGAGCAGAATGGGCGCGTCGAAGACTTGCTGCGGATGTGAGGCTTGGTCTTCGCCTCGACGCGAGCCGATGCGCGACGTCCTGGGAAAGCGCTGCCCCTTCCCCACCCTGTCGTCCCGGTTCTCCCTGGCCAAGGGCAAGAACCTCTATCACCAGGGCGACCTGGTGGGAGGCGCCTATAGCCTGGCCACCGGCATGGTGGCGCTGGAGCGGGTGGACGAGGACGGCGATCTGGTCATCTTGAAAATTCTCCATCCCGGCTCGTTCTTTCCCTGCGCCAACATGCTGGGCGGCAACTTTCATGAAAGCGCGGCGCGGGCTCTGACCGATATCTCCGGCTGCTTCGTGCCGGCCGAGCGGCTGACTACCGCCTTGCACGACGACCCTTCGGTCGGGCTGGCCTTGCTGAAGCTCAGCGCGGCGGAAATCCGCGAGAACGAGGACGCCATCTTCCGCCTGTGCAGCGCCGATCTGCCCGACCGGGTGCTGTCCACTCTGAGCGCCCTGGCGGCCGAGACCGGAGGGCACGAGTCCAATGGCGACCTGTCGCTGGACCTGCCCATGTCGTGGCGCGATCTAGCGGCCATGGTGGGCACCGGGCCGGAGGTGATCTCGCGCCTGCTGCGCCGCCTGGCCGATGCCGGGCATCTCTCGTTCCAGGGGCGGCACGTCACCTTGCATGCCCAGGGCTCCCGCCCAGCCGCCCCCTATTCCTGATCCTTGGCGAACGCCCTGACGACCGGCTGCGAGGCGGCATCCGGCGAAGGGATGTTGCATTCCCGTTGCGGCCTGGTTAGTTTATTTTACCATTGATCAGCCGCCGGTCGCATTCATGGCCCATGGCGGCATTCCGCATGATGGAGCCCCCATGCGCCAGCCCCGCCCCACGCTGTCATGAGCATCGAATTCGACACCCGCTTCGGCCAGGAACTGTGCGAGGTCTTCTCGGCTGAGCTTGGCCTGGTCTGCAGCTTCATGGGCGAGGAGGGCCGCATCGTCGCCTCCAGCGTCAAGGAGCGCATCGGCACCAATCACGCCATCGCCGCCCGCATCATGCGGGGCGAGATGGAGGAGTACGGCGTCACCAAGGAAGAGGCGGCCAAATCCTCGGGAATGCGCGAGGGCGTCAACATGGGCGTGGACTTCGAAGGCACCCGGCTGATCAATTTCGGCATCGCCGGCCCCTTGGAGACCGTGCGCCCCCTGGCCCGCATCGTGCGCTTCTGCGTCACCTCGCTGCTGCGCATCCGCCAGGAGGAGACTACCATCGTCGCCGCCTTCGCCCGCGAGACCGGCGGGATCGGCAAGCAGATGATCGAGATCGCCGAGGACATCGACGAGGTGGCCACCAAGGTCGCCGACCAGCACGCCCTGCTGGCCGAACTGCAACAGGGCATCCGCGCCCTGTCGGACGCCAACCAGCGCATCGTCGCCGCCATGGAGGAGACCCTGGCCGGAGCCACCGCCGCCTCGGCCGAGGCAGAGACCTCGCGGCAAAGAGTGCGGGGCTCGCTGGGCGACATCGACGAGGTAGTGCGCATGGTCACCGACGGGCGCGGCCTGCTGCTGGACCTCCAGGACGCCATGGGCAACGTGGTGGGCGTGGCCCAGGGCATCGGCCATATCGCCCGGCAGACCAACCTGCTGGCGCTGAACGCCACCATCGAGGCGGCGCGGGCGGGCGAACACGGCAAGGGCTTTGCCGTGGTGGCGGGCGAGGTCAAGGAATTGTCGCGCCGCGCCGGCTCGGCCAGCGCCGAAATCCGCCAGACCCTGGAAGGCCTGACCGGCACCGCCGGCAAGCTGGTGGAGCAGGGCGACCACAGCGCCACCAAGGCCGGCGGCCTGACCGCCGAGACGGCGGCCATCGCCGACACCATGGACCATATCCGCACCTCCCTGGCCGAGATGGCCGGGCGGGTGGAGAATGTGGCGGCGGACGCATCATCCATCCATGACCGCTCGTCCGGCCTCTCGGCCGAGATCGATCAGGCGGCCGAGGCGCTGGCGGAATTCCGCACCCGCCTGGACGCCACCCGGTCGCGGCTTCAGGACCTGCTCGACGCCGGGGAACGACTGGTGGTGCTGACCGCCGAGGCCGGCATCGAAACCCAGGAAACCCCGTTCGTCGCCCTGGCGCGGGAAAAGGCGCGGGAGATCGGCGCCCTGTTCGAGCAGGAACTGGCCAAGGGCGCGCTGTCGCCCGACGATCTGTTCGACGAGGCCTATCAGCCGGTCCCGGGGAGCAACCCTCCCCAGTACACCACCCGCTTCACCGCCCTGGCCGACCGCGTGCTGCCCGCCGTCCAGGAGGCGGTCAAAGCGGGGAACGGGCGCATCATGTTCTGCACCGCCGTGGACCGGAACGGCTATCTGCCGACCCATAACCTGGAATTCTCCAAGCCCCAGGGCGGCGACCCCGCCTGGAACGCCGCCCATTGCCGCAACCGCCGCAAATTCGACGATGCCGTCGGCCTCAAGGCGGCCCGCAATACCAATCCCTTCGCCGTGCAGAGCTATCGCCGCGACATGGGCGGCGGCAAGCAGGCCCTGATGCTCGACGTCTCCGCCCCCATCCTGGTCAACGGCCGCCACTGGGGGGCGCTGCGCATCGGCTATGTGTAAAGCGTCCCTGCCCCGTCATTCCGGCTCAAGGCCGGGATGACGGGGCGCCGGACCCTAATCCGATTCGTGCTTGTGGTGGTGACCGTGATCCTCCACCTCGGCAACGCGCAGGATGTTGGTGGTGCCGGAATGGCCGAAGGGCACGCCGGCGGTGATCACCACCCGGTCGCCGACCCGGGCGAAGCCCTCGCTTTGGGCGAAATGCACCGCCTTGGTCACCATCTCGGTAAAGCTGCGCACATCCTTGGCCATGATGGAGTGCGCCCCCCACACCAGGGCCATCTGGCGGGCCACCTCGATATCGGCGGTCACCGACAGGATCGGCTGCTCGGGCCGCTCGCGGGCGGCACGTAGCGTGGTGGAACCCGACGAGGTGTAGGTGACGATGGCCGCCGCCCCCAGGGTGTGGGCCACCTGCCGCGCCGCCGCGCTGATGGCGTCGCGGGTGGTGTGCTCGGGGTCCAGGCGCGAGGCATCGGTGATGAGCTGATAGTTGTTGTCATGCTCCACCTGCTGGATGATGCGGTCCATCATGGTGACCGCCTCCAGGGGATACTCGCCCGAGGCGGTCTCCGCCGACAGCATCACCGCATCCGAGCCGTCATAGACGGCGGTGGCCACGTCCGAGGCCTCGGCGCGGGTGGGCGACGGCGAGTGAACCATGGAATCCAGCATCTGGGTGGCGACCACCACCGGCTTGCCGGCCCGGCGACAGGCCTTGATGATGCGCTTTTGCAGAATCGGCACGGTCTCGGGCGGGCATTCCACGCCAAGATCGCCGCGTGCCACCATCACGGCGTCGGACCATTCGATGATCGCCGCCAGATGCTCGATGGCCGAGGGCTTTTCCAGCTTGGACAGGATGCGCACGCGTGAGCCCACATAGGCGCCGATCAGCCGCCGGGCCTCCTGCACGTCCGACGGCCGCTGGACGAAGGACAGGGCGATCCAGTCGGCCCCCATCTCCACGGCGAATTCCAGGTCGCGGCGATCCTTCTCGGTCAGGGGCGAGATGGGCAGCATGACGTTGGGGACGTTGACGCCCTTGTGATTGGAAATCTCGCCGCCCACCACCACGCGGGTCTCGGCGAAATCGGCGCCGCAGGATTCGACGGTCAGCCGCAGCTTGCCGTCGTCGATCAGCAGCTCGCTGCCGGGCTTCAGCGCCGCGAACACCTCGGGATGATGCAGCGGGGCGCGGGCGGCGGTGCCCAGCGCCTCGTCCATGTCCAGGCGGAAGGCGGCCCCGCTCTCCAGCCGGGCGCGCCGCCTTCGAAATCGCCGACGCGGAGCTTGGGGCCCTGCAGGTCGGCCAGAATGGCGATGGCCGCTTCACCTTCTTCTCCAACTCGCGGATGGTGAAGATGCGGAGCTTGTGGTCGTCGTGGCTGCCGTGGCTGAAATTCAGACGGAAGACGTCGGCACCCGCCATGAAAAGGCTCTCGATGGCTTCGGGCGTGGAACTGGCCGGACCGAGAGTGGCAATGATCTTCGCTTTGCGTGCGCGTCGCATGGGGTACCCCTTAACGTCTTCCCGGCCCCAAGCATAGCAGAGGCTCCACGGGCGGCAACCTCGCCCATGTCTCAATCTGGTGACGGATTGCCGTAATACCAGCCGTCGACATATTCGACCGCTGGACGGCCGCGAATGCGGCCGCGCCGCTTATGCGGCGGGAGCCATGAATGAGGGGCCGACAAGGCGTCAGCCTTTTCGGCCGTTGGTATAATTATGACGGCTGGCGGGAGTAGCGGGCCAGGACGAAACCCAGATGGGCGCGCATGGCCTCCTCGGCCGCCGCCGGGTCCCGGGCCTTGATGGCGTCGAAGATGGCCCGGTGCTGACCCAGGATGATCTTGTCGTCCTCGCGCGACGGGAACAGCTCATAGCGGTGGTAGTCGACCATCTGGTGCAGGATGCCGCGGATCACCGCCATGATATGGAGATAGATTCCCGACCCCGCAGCCTTGGCGATGGCCAGGTGAAAGCAGACGTCGTTCTCGCTTTTATGGGCCCCGCCGGAAATATCGGCTTCGGTGGCCTCCATGATGCGGGACAGCTCGGCCAGATCGGCCTCGCTGCGGTTCCGCGCCGCGCGGCCCACCGCCCAGGCCTCGAGAATCGCCCGGATCTCCGCCAGATCATGCAGATTGTCGCGGCTGACCCGAACCAGTTCCAGGATGCCGGGATCCATGGCGGCCGAGCTGGCGATCACCCTGGTGCCGCCGCCTTGGACCGCATCCAGCAGCCCCTGGGTCTTCAGGGATTGCAGCGCGGCCCGAATGGAGACGCGACTGACGCCCATTTCTTCGGCCAGTTGCCGCTCGCCGGGAAGGCGGTGGCCCGGCCCCCATTCTCCCGAAGCGATGCGGGCCAGAATCCGGTCTGCGACCTGATCCGATACGCGTGCGCCGTTGCCGGCCTTGGGCTTGGAGTTCATGGTCCACGCCCCCCATTTCTTTGCTATGCTCCCGATGGTGCGCCCAGCACAAGACGGCGTCAAGCCGTGGCGGCGCACTTTTTGGGACTTCGCTTTTAAGCAATTCGGTACTACAATACCGACAAAATAAGAAGTGATAAGCCTGGATAAATCATACGAAGTGGGAGGAACTTCATGAATTGGAAACGTACGGCCGGGGCTGCCCTGGCGGTGATGTCGGGTCTTGGCTACGCGGCCTCCGCTCTGGCGGCCGACCCCATCAAGATCGGCATGTTCCTGTCCGTCACCGGACAGATGTCGCCCATGGGCGACCCCCAGAAGCGCACCTTCGACTACATGATCGAGAAGATCAACGCCCAGGGCGGCGTGCTGGGCCGCAAGGTGGAAGCCGTCATCTATGACGACGGGTCCGAGCCGGAAAAGGCCGCCACCTTCGTCAAGCGCCTGATCGACAACGACAAGGTCGACCTCATCATCGGCGGGTCGGGCACGCCCACCTCCATGGCGGTGCTGGGTCTGATCGAACGCGCCGAGGTGCCCTATCTGTCCCTGGGCGGCGGCACCGCCATCGGCGACCCGGTGCGCAAGTGGACCTTCAAGTTCCCGCAATCGGACCGGCTGGCCGCCGAGAAGGTTCTGGTGGACCTGAAGAAGCGCGGCCTGACCAAGATCGCCCTGCTGTCCGAGAATGTCGGCTTCGGCAAGTCCGGTCACGACCAGACCGTCAAGCTGGCCCCCCAGCACGGCATCGAGATCCTGATCGACGAGGTCTACTCGCCCAAGGATCCCGACGTCACCCCGCAGCTGACCAAGATCCGCGGCACTGCGGGCGTCCAGGCCCTGTTCATCTTCGGAACCGGCACCGGCCCGGCCGTGGTGACCAAGAATCTGCGGCAGATGGGCCTGAACCTGCCCACCTATCAGTCCCACGGCGTGGCCTCCAAGGAGTTCCTGCGTCTGGTCGGCACCGCCGCCGACGGCATGCGCCTGCCGGCGGGTGCCCAGGCGGTGGCCGAACAGCTACCGGCCAACGATCCGCAGAAGGCGGTGACCATGGCCTTCAAGAAGGAATACGAGGAGAAGAACAAGCCGCTGGAAGCCGGCCCCCTGCCCGGTCACGGCCTTGACGCCCTGATGATGGCCATGGACGCCTTCAAGCGGGCCGGCACCACCGACAAGGCCAAGGTCCGCGACGCCATCGAGCAGACCAAGGGCTTCGTCGCCACCACCGGCATCTTCACCTATTCCCCCACCGACCACATGGGCCTGGGCCTCGACGCCTTCCACATGGTCGACATCAAGAACGGCGATTGGGTCATCGCCGACTGATCTTCCGCGTGAAACAGGCGGGTCGCCCACGACGGCGGCCCGCCACCTTCAGGATTTGACCCCATGAATGCTGCCGACGAAATTCTCGGCCCCAGCCTCGGCTCGGGTCGCGGGGAGAGCCTTGCCATCATCTGCGGCGAGCAGACCCTGACCTACGACCAGTTGAACCGGCTGGCTTGCCGTTTCGGCAACGCCATGCTGGCCGCCGGCGTCCAGCGCCAGCAGCCCGTCCTGCTGCTGCTCGACGATGGCCCCGAACTGGTGGCCGCCTATCTGGGCGCCATGAAGGCCGGGTTGGTGGCGGTGGCTCTCAATACCCGCCTGTCGCCCAAGGACCTGTCCCATGCGCTGGGCGACAGCGGCGCGCCGCTGCTGCTGGCCGAGACCGCCCTGAAGGATCTGGCCGCCGAATCCCTGGCCCTGGCCCACGCCTCGGCCCGCATGGTAACCACCGATGAACTGGACGCCTTCCTGGAAGGCGCGTCCGACCAGTTGGTCTCGGCCGACATGGGGCCGGAGGACATGGCCCTGTGGATGTACACGTCCGGCACCACCGGCCAGCCCAAGGGCGCCGTGCATGTCCATGGCTCCATTCCCTTGGGCGAGCGCCATGTGCGGGAGAATCTCGGCCTTTTGCCCGGCGACCGCATCTTTTCCACCTCCAAGCTGTTCTTCGCCTATCCCCTGGGCCATTGCCTGATCGGGGCATTGCGCTGCGGCGGCACCCTGGTGCTGCATCGCGGCTGGCCCGATGCGACGGCCGCCGCCGAGGTCATCGCCCGCACCCGGCCCAAGCTGGTCCTGTCGGTCCCCTCGCTCTACCGCATCATGCTGAAGGACGGCGTGGGGTCGTCCCCAGCCTTCCGCGAGGTCCGCACCTGGGTCTCGGCGGGCGAGAACCTGCCGGCCGATCTGTGCCGCCGCTGGATGGAGGAAACCGGCGGCCTGATGCTCGAAGGCATCGGCGCCACCGAGGCCCTGTTCCTATTCATCGCCAGCACGCCGACGGCCATGAAGCCCGGCGCCTGCGGCCGTCCCCTGCCTTGGGCCGAGGCACAGTTGCGCTCGCCATCGGGCGAAGTCATCGCCGCGCCCGATACCCCCGGCGATTTGTGGGTGCGCATGGATTCCCTGTTCCGCCGCTACCACAACCGCCCCGACGTCACCCAGCGGGTGCTGAAGGACGGCTGGTGGAAGACCGGCGACGTCTTCAGCTTCGATGCCGAGGGCTGGTGGAGCCCCCAGGGGCGCTCCGACGACATGATCAAGGTCTCCGGCCAGTGGGTCAGCCCGTCCGAGGTGGAGGAAGCCGCCCTGATGGTGCCCGGCGTCGCCGATGCCGTGGCGGTGGGCATTCCCAACGAGGACGGGCTGGTGCGTCTGGTGCTCTACGCCGTGGCCGAGGCGGGCGAGCACGAGCCCCTCCTGGAAACCCGCATCGTCGAGACCCTGCGCTCCAAGCTGGCCATCTACAAATGCCCGCGCAATGTCCGCTTCCTGGAAACCATCCCCCGCACCGCCACCGGCAAGGTGCAGCGGTTCAAGCTGAGAGAGGCGGGGGCCTGAGACGATACGGGGCTCCCGCCCCGTAACCCCGGCCGGAGGCGATGCCTCCGGACCTCTCTTTGATTTATGGGTATAAAGGGGGTCCGGGGCATCGCCCCGGATGGGTTCGGGCGATAGCCCGACAAGACGGAGTGCTCGCCATGAAAGCCATCCTCTGCGATCAATTCGGCGGTTCCGAGGTGATGCGCCTGGCCGAGATCGAGACGCCCGCTCCCGGTCCGGGCGAGGTACTGATCCGAATCCATGCCGCCGGGGTCAATCCGGTGGACTGGAAGATCCGCGAAGGCGGGCTGGCGCGCCTGTTTCCCTGCAAGTTCCCGCTGATCCCCGGCTGGGACGCCGCCGGCACCGTCGCCGCGCTGGGCGACGGGGTGACCGGCCTGTCCCTGGGCGAGCGGGTGTGGTCCTACTGCCGCAAGCCCGAGATCCAATGGGGCACCTACGCCGAATACGTGGTGATGAGCGCCTACGGCGTGGCGCCCATGCCGGCCGGCTTCACCTTTGCCCAGGCCTGCACCGTACCGCTGGCCGCGCTGACCGCCTGGCAATCCCTGCTGGAGGTGGCGGGCCTGCGTCCGGGCCAGAGCGTGCTGATCCATGCCGGAGCGGGCGGCGTAGGCGGCTTTGCCATTCCCATCGCCAAATGGGTGGGCGCCACGGTGATCGCCACCGCCAAAGCCGGCAATCACGACTATGTCCGCTCTCTGGGGGCCGACCACGTCATCGACTACTCGGCCACCGACTTCGTCGCCGCCACCCGAGCCCTGGTCCCGGACGGCGTGGACATGGCGTTCGGCACGGTGGGCGGCGAGGTGCTGACCCGCTCCTACGAGGTGGTGAAGCCGGGCGGCATCCTGGTCTCCATCACCGACAAGACCGACAAGGATCTGGCCGAGCGCCTGGGGATTCGCTGCAAATACGTCTTCGTCAAACCCGATGGCGGCCATCTGCGGCGCCTGGCCGGCTTGGCCGAGCAGGGAATTCTCAGAATCCCCGAGATCGTCGAGATGCCCCTGTCCCGCGCGGCGCAAGCGCTGGACCTGTCGCGCACCGGGCATGTGCGCGGCAAGATCGTGTTGACTATCGGCTGAAACGCCTCATGTCATCCCGAGCACAGGCGAGGGATCTCCGCCTGGAGCATTGGTGCCGGTTGGGAATAGCCGCGCCAGGACGAGATCCCTCACTGCGTTCGGGATGACAACGCAAGTCTGCGGTATCACTCGCCCTTGAAGTAGCTGCGATACTGCATGTCCTCGCCCAGGATGTGCTCCAGCAGCCAGGCCTTGAGGAAGGCGGTCATCTCGGTGGTCAGGGCGTCGGGCATCTCGCCCGCCAGATGACGGTCGCGAAAGGCCATCACCGATTCCTTGAGCCGGAGGTGATCCTCCTGCTGCTTTTCCAGACGGGGGTAATTACGCGACTTGAGCGCCATTTCCTCGGCGGCGAAATGGGTGTCGGCATAGGCCAGCAACTCGTCGAACAGCCAGCCCAGTTCGGCGATACTTTCCCCGCCGTGCCAGGCGTCATACAGCCGGTTGAGCAGGGAAATCAGCTTCTGATGGTCGGCGTCCATGCGGGCCGAACCGACACTGAACGACGGGTCCCACTCGATCAGAGACATCAGCCTCGCCCTTTTTCCAAACGGAATCGCCTCGCCCGACGAGTCTTAGGTCAAGTCGGGTCCGGCGGCAAGTGTCTCTGCCGTCCCCCGTTTACCGGTTGCGAAAACCGGCCTCCCCGCCCATGATCCGGCCCGACCGCAACCCCGATTGGATCCTCCATGCTTGCCATGCTTGAAGCCCTGCTCCTCGGTGTCGTCGAGGGCCTGACCGAATTCCTGCCCATCTCCAGCACCGCCCATCTGATGCTGATCGGCGACATGCTCGGATTCGAGGGACCACCCGGCAAGACCTACGAGATCGTCGTCCAGTTGGGCGCCATCCTGGCAGTCTGCGTGGTGTTCCGCCAGCGCCTGTGGGGCGTGGCGACCACCATCACCCAGCCGCGCTCCTTCGCCTTCGCCCGCAACGTCATGGTGGCGTTCCTGCCGGCGGCGGTGATCGGGGCCACGTTGTACAAGTACATCAAGCAGATGCTGGAATCGCCGCTGGTCGCCGCCATCGCCCTGGTGGTGGGCGGCGTCGCCATCCTGGTCATCGAGCGTCTGGTGAAAAGAGCCCGTATCCACGATATCGAGGACATGTCCCCCGCTTTGGCCCTGGGTGTCGGATTCTGCCAGGTCCTGGCCATGGTGCCCGGCGTGTCCCGGGCCGGCGCCACCATCATGGGCTCCATGCTGCTGGGCCTCGACCGCCGGGCCGCCGCCGAGTTTTCGTTCTTCCTGGCCATCCCCACCATGTGCGGCGCTTCGGCCTATTCCCTGTATAAGAACTGGGCCACCCTGTCCTTCGACGGCGCCGGCCTGATCGCTCTGGGCTTCGTCGCGGCCTTCCTGTCCGCCCTGGTGGTGGTCAAGGGCTTCATCGGCTTTGTCGGCCGCCACGGCTTCGCCCCCTTCGCCTGGTACCGGATCGCCTTCGGCTCGTTGATGGCGGTTCTGATCCTGATGCGCTGAGGAAGCGGCCGTCCGACCCCGGCGTCGGACGGCCCGCCGTCACCCTCTTGGGCTATCGCCCAAAACCCATCCGGGGAGAACCCCGGTCCCCCCTTATCTTTTCCACGCATAAAACAAAGGGTAGTTTGGAGGTCTCCTCCAACCGGGGACCGGGGCGGGAGCCCCGCCGTCAGGCCATGTCACGCTCTCGCCCGATGACCAAAGAAAAGGGCCGCCGGAAAACCGGCGGCCCAGTGTAGACCTTTATTTTCTCGGACAGCCTTAGTGGCTGGCGGCGCCTTCGGCACCCAGGCCGGTCTCGGACCGGATGGACTGGGCTTCGTAAGCGGCGCGTTCAGCCTGAGCCGACGGGCTGTTGTCCATGATGGAGAACAGCCAGGAGAAGAAGAAGGCCGCCGGCACCGAGAACAGGGCCGGATAGGCGAACGGGAAGATCTCGGCCTTGAAGCCGAAGCTCTGCACCCACACCGCCTTGGACAGAACCACCATGATCACCGACATCAGCAGGCCGATCATGCCGCCGAGCACGGCGCCACGGGTGGTCAGGCCGCCCCAGAACATGGACAGCACCAGCACCGGGAAGTTGGCCGAAGCCGCGACCGAGAAGGTGAGCGCCACGATGAACGCCACGTTCTGCTTCTCGAAGACCAGACCCAGCAGCACGGCGATGACGCCGAGGCAGATGGAGGCGATCTTGGAGACGGTCACTTCCTTACCTTCAGTGGCCTGGCCGTGCATGATGACGCTGGCGTACAGGTCGTGCGAAATCGCCGACGCGCCCGCCAGGGTCAGGCCCGACACCACCGCCAGGATGGTGGCGAAGGCCACGGCCGAGATGAAGCCGAGGAACAGGTTGCCACCGATGGCGTGGGCCAGCCACACCGCGGCCATGTTGTTGCCGCCCTTCAGGTCCAGGGAGCCGAGGCCCTTGGTCAGGTATTCCGGATTGGTGGCCACCATGGTGATGGCGCCAAAACCAATGATGAAGGTCAGGATGTAGAAGTAGCCGATGAAACCGGTAGCATAGAACACCGACTTGCGGGCTTCACGCGCATCGGGAACGGTAAAGAAGCGCATGAGGATATGGGGCAGACCGGCGGTGCCGAACATCAGCGCCATGCCCAGCGAGATGGCGTCCACCGGATTGGTGACCAGGGCGCCCGGCGCCATGATCGCCACCTTCTTGGGATGCACTTCGATGGCCTTGACGAACAGCTTCTCGAACGAGAAGCCGAACTGGCTCATCACGCCGAAGGCGATGAAGGTCGCGCCACCCAGCAGCAGGCAGGCCTTGATGATCTGCACCCAGGTGGTGGCAACCATGCCGCCGAAGGTGACGTAGACCATCATCAGCGCGCCGACGATCATCACGGCGTAGACGTAGTCCATGCCGAACAGCAGCTTGATCAGCTGGCCGGCACCGACCATCTGGCCGATCAGATAGAAGATCACGACGATCAACGAACCGGTGGCCGCGAAGGTGCGGATCGGCGTGCGGGCCAGGCGGTAGCCGCACACGTCGGCGAAGGTGTACTTGCCCAGGTTGCGCAGACGCTCGGCGATCAGGAACAGGATGATCGGCCAGCCGACCAGCCAGCCCACCGAGAAGATCAGGCCGTCATAGCCCGAGCCGTAGACCAGGGCGGAAATGCCCAGAAACGACGCGGCCGACATGTAGTCGCCCGCGATGGCCAGGCCATTCTGGAAACCGGTGATGCCACCGCCGGCGGCGTAGAAGTCGGCGGCGGTCTTGGTGCGTCCGGCCGCCCAGTAGGTGATGCCGAGGGTCGCGCCCACGAAGATCACGAACATGATGATGGCGTGCCAGTTGGTGGCCTGCTTTTCAGCCCCACCCATGTCGGCGCCGGCCGCCAGGGCGGCAGAGGCCAGGAGCGCCGTGCCGCCGAAGGCGAGCGCGGACGCGATTGCGGTCTTGGTCGTCTTCATCAGCGGGATTCCTCGATGATCTGGCGGTTCATTTCGTCGAACTCGCCATTGGCGCGATAGACGTAGATGCCGGTCAGCGCGATGGCCGACAGGATGACGCCGACGCCGATGGGGAAACCAATGGTCATCACGCCCGTGCTGGTCAGCAGGGTGCCCAGCCAGGCCTTGTTGAAGGCGATGATCAGGATGAAGCCGAAATAGATGATCAGCATGATCGCCGACAGCGTCCATGCGAAGGCGTTGCGCTTGGCAACAAGTTCCCGAAACTTCGGATTGTTCCGAATGTGTTCGGCGCTCGCGAGATTCGCGGCCGAAGGTGCGTTATGTGAGCTCACTTTGACCCTCCACTTTGTCATCGCCGCCCCCCGGAACGGGTTCGGCGATAGTTGTTTTCAGCTCCCGGTCTTGTTGCCGGATTTAGCAATTTTTAGCGTGCAGGCGCTTGATGGCACCTATGCGTACGCGTCATACGCCCGCAGCTTGCCTGAGGCGACGATCCTCATTAACATCCGCGTCCTTTGCCGTCAACACCAACGAAAAGCACCTGATTTATTCGATAGGTTATTCTAAGAGGCAATCAGGTATTCGTTTCGAGCATTTTCACACTCTTCTGAAGACAACGGCAAATTCCCTTTCAGTTTCTGTTTAGATTACAAAAATCGTCATTTGAAGCCCCCGCCGCCGTCGGGCGATACGGGCCAGCCCACCTAGAGTAAACACCCTATCGTGTTCTCGGAAAGAATTGTGCCGCACATTTAGACTTTTCCCCACAGGCCGGTTTCCGGGCTGAAATAGGTTGAATTTTCCAACTCCGCCACTATCGTACACGCGCCATGAATGACATTGCCGCCCTTGCCAGAATCGACAGTTTTCCCTATCGCCACCGCCTTCGCGAGGTGATGAGCGCACCGGTGCTGACCGCGCTGGCTTCCGTGACCCTGCACGATGCCGTGCACCGCATGTATGAGGCGCGGGTGTCGTCCATCGTCGGCATCGATGCCGAGGGCCGGACGCTCGGCATCTTCACCGAGCGGGACCTGCTGCGCATCCTGTCCACCAACGGCCCGGCCGGTCTGGAACAGACCCTGGACCAGACCATGACCAAGCCGGTGGCCACCGTCTCGGCCGAGGCCTATGTCTATGTGGCCCTGGCGCGCATGACGCGGTTGGGCCTACGCCATCTGGTGGTGGTCGACGAGGACAACCGCCCGCTGGGCATGATCACCGGCCGCGCCTTGCTCAAGGTCCGCGCCACCGAGGCGCTGGTGCTGGGCGACTCGGCGGAAAGCGCCAGCAATCCCGACGAGATGAAGGCGGTGATGACCAACCTGCCCAAGCTGGCCAAGAGCCTGCTGGGCGAGGGGGTGACGGCGCGCAACATCGCCTCGGTCATCGCCCTGGTGCTGCGCGACCTGACGGCGCGGGCGTCCGAACTGGCCGAGCAATCGCTGCTGGACGACGGTTGGGGTCCCGCCCCCGCCCGCTATGCCGTGCTGATCCTGGGGTCGGGCGGCCGCGGCGAGAGCCTGCTGGCCTTCGATCAGGACAACGCCATCGTCCATGACGGCAAGCCCGCCGACGATCCCTGGTTCGCCGAACTGGGCAAGCGCCTCAACGAGACCCTGAACAAGGCCGGCATTCCGTTTTGCGACGGCAACGTCATGGCCCGCGAGTCCAAGTGGCGCAAGAGCCTGGAAGAATGGCGCGACGAAGTCCATGGCTGGGTGTTCTCGGTCGAGAACCAGACCGTCATGTATTGCGACATCTTCTTCGACTTCCAGCCGGTGTGGGGCGATCGCGCCCTGGCCGAGGAACTGCGCCACATGGCCATGGAGAAGGCGGCGCAATCGGCGTTCTTCCTGCGCTATCTTGCCCAGAACGTGGCGGGCATGGACGGCTCCATCGGCCTGTTCGGCAATTTCGTCACCAAGCAGGGCCGCCTGAACGCCAAGAAGTTCGGCCTGCTGCCCCTGGTCAGCGCGGCGCGCATGCGGGCCATCCGCGCCCATATCCAGGTCACCGGCACCGACGAGCGCTTCGCCGCGCTGAAGGAATCCGGCGTGCTGCACGAGGATGACCTGCGCGACTTCGTCGAGGTGCGGGAAATCGTGCTGCGCGTCATGCTGGAACAGCAACTGGCCGACATCGCCCAGCAGATTCCTGCCTCGGCCAAGATCGACCCCAAGCGCTTCGACAAGCGCACCCGCAATCGCCTGAAATGGGCGTTCCGCCGCATCAAGACCCTGAAATTCGTCTGCGGCGTGGGGGGCTAGAACGGGGCTCCCGCCCCCCGTTCTCGGTAAGATGGGCCCTGGCTGGAGGCGATCCCTCCAGACCTCCCTTTTATTTATGAATCAAAATGGGGTCCGGGGCATTGGCCCCGGGCGGGTTCGGGCGGCAGCCCGATGGCGTTTACAGCACTCTCTGCCGCTCGTGCAGGATCATGGCGATATCCAGGGTCTTGACCGCCTGATCAAGGGTCTGGATCCCCCGTCCCTCCAGCGCCTCGATCTGGCGCAGCAGCACCGCCGCCGTGACCATGGCATCGCCCAGCGCCGTATGGCGATCGGTGATCTCGATGCCGTAGCGGTCGCAGATATCGTCGAGGGAATGCCCGGCGTCCGGCCCGTCCAGGAAATTGGACAGGATCATGGTGTCGAGCACCGGAATGTCGAAACGGATGCCCATGTCCTTTTCCCGCATGCGCAGGAACTTCAGGTCGAAGGCGGCGTTGTGGGCGACCAGCACCGCATCGGCCACATAGGAGCGGAACTGGGGCAGCACCACGCCGGCGGGCGGCTTGTCCACCACCATGTCGTCGGTGATGCCGTGATAGCGGATGGATTCCGCCGGAATGGGTCGGCCGGGATTGACGATGCGGTTGAAGCTTTCCCCCGACAGGATGCGGCCGTTGACGATGCGCACGCCGGCGATGGAGACGATCTGATCGCCCTGGGACGGATGCAGCCCGGTGGTCTCGGTATCGAAAACCACGAAGGTCAGGGATTTGAGCGGCTGCGCCCCCATGGCGCCGGTATCGCGCGACTGCTCCAGCAGGGTCATGTCGTAGAATTCGGGGCGGCCGGGCAGAACCTGACGGCCGTGCCCGTGCTGCTCCACCCCCTTGCGCATGGGAATACGCAGGGCGCCGCCGCCTTCGCGGCGGTCCCGGATCAGATCGGTGCCGGCATGATGCTCCAACACGTCCTTGACGGTCATGCCGCCCAGGGCCACCAGGGACTGAGCCAGCCAGCGGTCGAGCTGGGCCTGCTCGACCACCTCGCCCTCCCAGGCGAACTCCACCCAGACGCCGTGATCGTCGCTACCGCCGGACAGGTCGAACTGGGTGGCGCCGCTGCGGTCGGCCACGCGCCAGATCAGGGATTCGATGGCCATCACCAGGGAATGGGAATCGCCGTGCAGCCAGACCGGCAGGCCCACCACGGTGGCGCCCATCCCCTCGCCCAGGCGGGAGGCGACAAAGGACAGCAGCTCGGTGGAATTGATGTCGGCCATGGGCCACCACCCGGCCAGCATGGCGTGATAGCCCTTGGTCACCCGCTTGATGGCATCGGAAATCACGGCGCATTCGTGGCGGATGGTGTGAGGGTCCCCCGCCGCCAGCAGCATGCGGCGAAGAGGCATCTCCACGTCCTCGGCCACCTCGCGCAGCAGAGCCTCGCGACCCGCCAGCGCAGCCAGTTACGGCCCGGCATCCACCAGGGTGACCACATAGCCGGTCATCGCCCCTTCGTCGTTGCGGATCAGGGTCATGCGGCCCTGCAGCAGCATGCGCTCGTCGGTGGTGCCGGCCAGGAAGGGCAGTCCGTTCTCCGCCGCGCCGCCGCGATTGCCCAGGATGTCCATCATATGCATCACCGGCTCGCGGGCGATGGTCTCGAACAGCGAACGGCCCAGCCCCAGTTCCGCCGTCTCGCGCAGCATGTCGAAGGCCACCTGGTTGTACAGCACCATCTGATGACGCTGGTTGCACACCACCACGCCCTCATGCAGATCGTTGAGGATGGCCGCCAGGCGGTTGGAGTTCTCTTCGGACTTGCGGGTGGCCGAGGACAGCCCCTCGGCCAGTTCGGCGCGCGCCTTGACCATGCGCGAACAGACTTCGTTCACCGCCTCGGGCAGCGGCGCGATCATGAAATAGCGCTCGGGGTCGACGCGATCGCGCCCGCCGGATCCATAGGCGATGGCCCGGACCTCGGCGGCCATCTTCTTGATGGAGCGGACCACCAGAAACTCGATCGCCTTCCAGGAAACGGCGAACAGGACAGTGGCGCCGGCCAGCGACACCATCACCAGGGCGGTCAACTCCTCCCGGTCCACGACACCTTGAGACAGGAAATAGCCCGCCGCGACGGTTACCCCCACATCGGCGGCAAACGCCGCCGCGAGCCACGGAAACGGGCCACGCCACTTGACCGCCACTGATGCGCCTCCTCAACCGTTTTCTATCTTTGTCTTTTGCAATATGACGCCGTGCCCGAGGGGCCGCGTCAACCCCGGATATGAATTCCCGGGACGCAAAATGACGAAAGGTGGCGCGAGGAGGCCGGAATCATACCAAGTTGCGGTGATCGGAACCGATCACCGCAACGCCCTCAGGCGGCGGGCGGGCGCTGTGCGCCCTTGCCTCCCGCGCCGTAAGGCGCGCGGCCCCTTGGGCCTAACCAACCAGCGATGAGTTTCACTCAACGCAGATTGGTATCAGATTCCCGCGGCCGGATAGCGGGTGGCGATCAGCGCCAGGGCGGCGGCCACGGTATAGCCGGAATAATAGCTTTGCAGCAGCAGGCGGGGATCGATGCCCAGGCTGCGCGCCGAAGCCCCCAACTGGTCTTTCAGCCGGGTCTCCAGGTCGGCGGCCCACAGGGTATAGCCGCTGTCGAACAGGGGGTAGGACATCCTCTTTCTCCACGAATGCCGGGCTTCCGGAAGCGGCGGCGGCCATGGAGAGCATCATGGCAAAGCTTGATGGCCGCCTTGAGACGGGTTTGTGGCGGAAATAAGAAAGAGGGTCAGGGGCACTTGGGCAGACGGCGCATCTGCTCCAGGTCGCGGTCGCCGCCACCCGCGCGGCGCAGGCCGGGGCCGGAGGCGCGGCGGCCACCGGCGGAGGAGGCGGCGCGGCCGCAACCGGAGCCGCGGCGGGCGTCGCCACCACAGGCTTAGGCGGCGGCGGAACCGGAACGGCCGCAGGAACGACAGCGGGAGGCTTTGGCGGAGGCGGAGGCACCGGAGGCGCCGAGACGGCTTTCACCGCCGGCTGAGGCGGGGCCTTGGGCACGGGAACCGCAGGCGGCGCCACCGTCACCGCCGGTGGCGACACGGGCGGCGGCGCGGCCACGGGCGGAGTCGCCACCTTGGCAGGCGCGGGGGCCGAAACCGCCGGGTCGGCGGCACCGCCGGGCAGGTTGAGACCGGAAGACGGGCTGGAGATGGGCGGCCCGACCAGTACGCCCAGCACATCGCCGACTCCGTCGACGATGTCACTGAACAGGCTGGTCTTCAGGGGCTGGGTCCGGACCGCGGGGTCCTCGGCCAGAGCGGGCCAAGCCGAAGCCGCCGCCAGGCCGAGCACAACGCCGATGATGAGCCGCCGCACCGCCACGTTGGTCTCAATCCACCAGTTCGATGGAGTAGTTCTCGATCACGGTGTTGGCCAGCAGGCCCTTGCACATCTGCTCGACCGCATCCTTGGCCTTGGCCTTGTCGGTCTCGGCCAGGTCCAGCTCGATGTACTTGCCCTGGCGCACGTCATTGACGCCGCCGAAGCCCAGCGAGCCCAGCGCGTGCTGCACCGCCTTGCCCTGGGGATCGAGAACGCCGTTCTTGAGGGTGATGTGGACTTTGGCTTTCACGTCGGTCTTTCCGTTTCTTGATACGTTGTTACCAGTGGTCAAGGGCAGGCAGGTCCCCCGCCCCTACTGCATCAGGGCCGGGCCCTTGAGATCGCGGGGACCGCCCTCGGGCAGAATGCCCAGACGGCGCGCCACTTCCTGATAGGCCTCCTCCACCCCGCCGAGATCGCGGCGGAAGCGATCCTTGTCCATCTTGTCGCCGGTGCGCAGATCCCACAAGCGGCAGGAATCGGGGCTGATCTCGTCGGCCAGCACGATCTGCATGTCGTCGCCGTTGTAAAGGCGGCCGAACTCGATCTTGAAATCCACCAGGCGGATGCCGACGCCCAGAAACAGCCCGCACAGGAAGTCGTTGATGCGCAGGGCCAGCGACATCATCTCGTCCAGGTCCTGGGTGGTGGCCCAGCCAAAGGCGGTGATGTGCTCTTCCGAGACCATGGGATCATCCAGGGCGTCGGACTTGAAGTACCATTCCACGATGCAGCGGGGCAACGGCGTCCCCTCGGACAGGCCGAAGCGCTGGGCCAGCGAACCGGCGGCCACGTTGCGCACCACCACCTCCAGCGGAATGATCTCTACCTCGCGCACCAGCTGCTCGCGCATGTTCAGGCGGCGGACGAAATGGGTGGGAATCCCGATCTCGCCCAGGCGAAGCATCAGGTATTCGGAAATACGGTTGTTCAAGACCCCCTTGCCGGTGATGGTGCCGCGCTTCTTGTTGTTGAACGCGGTGGCATCATCCTTGAAGTACTGCACCAGGGTGCCCGGCTCGGGACCTTCGAACAGGACCTTGGCCTTGCCCTCGTAAATCTGTCTACGTCTTGCCATGGAAGAAATCCAAATCAATGGCGCCCGCGGCACATCCCTCCACGGAGGTCTGATGGAGGAAACGCGCGGACGCGAAGAGGCGGCGGACGGAACCGCCACCTGTGCTTCGAGCTTGGTATAGCAGGCTCGGATGCGGGAAACAACGAAACGAAACGTAGCGGAGCCGGCTTAGGCCGCGCCGCGGACCTGGCGCGCCCGCTCGGCGATGAACCGCGACAGCTCGCCGGACGGAGCCCCAGCCTCGGCAAACCGCAGGCGGGCCGAGCCGTCACCCATCTCGACCACATGGAAGGGCACCTTGGCCCCCAGCCCCTGAACCCGAAGGCTGCCGCCGGTTCCCTTGATGTCTTCCGGAACCGCCGCCAGACGCCCGCCACACAGGGAAAGGTCGACCAGTTCGGCCTCGATATTGTGATCCCCCAACTCGACGGTGGCGATCTGGCCGATTTCCACCCGGGGATTGCGGCGGCGATTGACCTCGGGCGTGGCCGAGCGCACCGCCGCGTTGACGGACTGGCGCAATTCACGGATCCGCCCGGCCATGTGATGGAGCAGGTCCTGCACTTCCGAAGCCCGCTGGCCGGTGGACGAGGCCTCGGCGGCGACGGTGGCGATATGCTCGGACACCTCCTTGGCGGCGGCGCTGGTCTCCACCACGTTGCGGGCGATCTCGCGGGTGGCGCAATCCTGCTGGCGCACGGCGGCGGCGATGGACGATGCCATGCCCTCCACCTCGTGGACGGTGTCGATCATCTGGCTGATACTGGCCGCCACCTCCCGCCCGACCCCCTGGAGAGTCCCGACCTGGCGGGAAATCTCCTCGGTGGACTTCGATGTCTGGTTGGCGAGATTCTTGACCTCATTGGCCACCACGGCAAAGCCCTTGCCCGCATCGCCCGCCCGCGCCGCCTCGATGGTGGCGTTCAGCGCCAGAAGATTGGTGTGGTTGGCCACTTCGGCGATCATGCTGGCCACATCGCCGATCTTGTCCATGGCCCCGGTCAGGGAGTCGACGATGGATGACGTCTCGTTGGCCTGACTCACCACCCGCTCCACGGCGGCATTGGACTGGGCGACCTGGCGGGCGATCTCCTGAATGGACGCCGACAGTTCCTCCGAGGCCCCGGCCACGGTCTGCGCATTGCTCAGCGCCTGCTCGGCCGCCGCCGCCACCGCCTGGGACAACTCGCCCACCGATTGGGCGGACTGAGCCATGGCGGAGGCGGAGTGGCTGACCCGGTCGCCTTCCGACGCCACGTTCTCCACCGCCGAGGCCGTCTCGATCTCCACCGTGTCGGCCATGGACAGCAGGGCGGCCCGGCGCTCTGCCTCGGCCGCCGCCTCCGCCGATTGCCGCCGGGCCTGCAGGGCCTTGACCTCGGCGCTCCGCTCGCGGAACAGGGCCAGGGCGCGGGCGATGGGGCCGAACTCGTCGTGCCGGTCGGCCGACAGATGTGGTGCAGCCTCACGCTCCTCCATCACGACGGCGATGTCGGTGCCCAGGCGGCGGAACAGCCCGGTGGCATAGGCGCCGATCGCCAGGGCGACCAGAAGGTTGACCAGCACCCCCAGGGCGCAGGTGATCATCAGGGTGGATTTGAGGGAATCGTTGGCGGCACGCACCGAATGGGTCTGTTCCAGCAACTCGCCCATGCCCGCCCAGGCGTAGTCGTTGACCTTGGTTCCGGCCTCCTCCATGCGCTCGGCCAGGGCTTTGGCCGTGGCGTCGAAGGCCTCCATCTTGACGTTGCCCGCCTCCTGCCCGCCGGAGACGTAGGCCTCGGCCATCTGACGGCCCGAGGCGTAATAGGCATCGAACAGCCCGGGAAGCTGACCCAGGGTGGCGCTGAGTTCGGCCAGCCCCAGCCGGCCGCTCAGGTCGCGGGCCTGGGCCAGATCGCTGGCGAAGCGCTGGGCGTATTCCTCGGCTTCGCCGAACCCCTCGCGGTTGCCGGTGGCGGAAACATCGGTCAGAAACTGCTGCACCTGCACCACGTCGTAGCGCAGATCCTTGAGAGCCAGCAGCAAGGGAATGCCGAGATTGGCGGTCCCGTCGGCCTTGGTCTCGATGGTTTCCAACGGAGCGGCCTGATTGCCGATGGTGACGATGGCCGTGCCGGCCAGGGCGGCCGTGATGGCCAGACAGACGGCAAATCCGAACAGAATCAGGCTACGCAACGACATGAGACTCACCGGCAGGGAGGAAAAACCGCCGGATCATAGTTACTTCGGCATATCGGTAGCAATACATATATATGAAATGCATATAGCATCTGGCAGAGCGCTCACTGCATCACCCCTCCACAGGGCGGTATTCCGCCAGATCCGGGCGTCCGGCGGCAAAGCGCCAGACCCGCCCGACCTCCGTTTCCGACGGCGCCGGCAGGGCGATGAGCGAGGCCGAGACCGTGCCGAAGCCGTCAGGCCGGAGAAAGCACATGGCGGGCGTCTCCTCGCCATCGGGACCACACCCGCCGGTATCGGCCATCAGGTCCGACCAGGCCGACCACTCGCCGCCATCGGGATGGGTCGGATCGGGGGCGGGCGCCGCCGCTTGGGCAAAGCGGTCGAGATAGGCGGCGATGCGCGGGCTGGCCCGGTCGTCCAGATCTAGGGCGCTCAGCATGTGCAGGCCGGGGGCGATGGGATGGACCTGCACCCGCCGGCCGTCGGCCCGCACCCAGAAGGCGTCGCGGTTGTCGGCCACCACCATGTTGAAGGGGCGGTAGGCGTCCCCATCCAGATCGGCCAAGGCCTCGGCCGCGTCGGCGGCATCGGCATGGTCCAGGGCCTCCAGCACCAGTTCCCCGCGGGAACGCTTGCCCGGCGCCGGCCCCAGCGTGCCGATGCGGTTGAGGATGGCCGCCACCACTCCGGTATCGTTGACGCCCAGCCAGGTGCCGCCGGCCAACTGGTCGAGCCCGGCCACCACCTCGGGACGGTCATCCCACCAGCGTCCGGGCGGCTGCCACGGCCGGTTGCTCATCTCGTCGCGGTTGGCGGCGACGATCAGCGGCCAGGAATGGCCGGGGCGGCGAAGCAGGACCAGGGTGCACATGCGCAAAATTCCGTTTCTAGCGGCGCGTCCGCCCGTTATAACACGGCGTGCGTCTGCCGCTTTGTCCGGGACGCGCCTATCGTCACAAAGGATATGGAACTCGGCGTGCCATGACCACCGCCTTCGAAAATCGCGAGAAAGCCTTCGAGGCCAAGTTCCGGCTGGACCAGGAACAGGAATTCAAGGCCGTCATCCGCCGCGACAAGCTTCTGGGGCTCTGGGCCGCCGAGCAGATGGGACTCTCCGGCGACGCCGCCAAGAGCTATGCCCTGTCGGTGGTGGATGTGGAGTTCAGCGCCACGGACCATGATGCGGGGCACAAGGTGGCGCGCGATCTTCTCGACGCCGGCATCGCCATGGATGAAACCGCCATCCGTCACCAGATGGCGGTGCTGCTGGAAGTGGCGCGCGAGCAGATCGTGGCCGAAATGAAGCAGTCCTGACGGGCTTCAGGCGCCGGCCGGAAGCTCGGCCAGGTCAATGTCATCGACCGGCATGGAATCCGAGTAGAAGCAATAGCCGTTGCGGCCGGAATTCTTGACCCGGTACATGGCCACGTCGGCGGCCTTGCTGACCTCTTCCATGGTATTGCCGTCATCGGGGAACACCGCGATGCCGATGGAGGCTCCCACCAGACAGGAATGGTCCTCGTAGGGAACCGGCGTGCCCAGGGCCTCGATGATCTTGCGCGCCACCATGGCGGCCTCGCCGGGGCGGCCGATCTCTTCGACCACCACCACGAACTCGTCGCCGCCGACCCGCGACACGGTGTCGGAGCTGCGCACGCAATTATCCAGCCGCCGCGCCACTTCCTTGAGGACGGCATCGCCAGCCTCGTGACCCAGGGTGTCGTTGATGGGCTTGAACTTGTCCAGGTCCACGTAAAGCACCGCCATGCGCCCGCCGTGGCGCCGCACGCGGGCCAAAGCGTGGCTGATGCGGTCGTTGAGCAGATTGCGGTTGGGCAGGCCGGTCAGGGTATCGTGATGGGCCAGGCGCTTGATCCGCTCCTCGTTCTCCTTGCGCTCGGAGATGTCGCGCAGAATGCCGGTGAACAGGCGCCCCTTGCCATAGCGCAGCTCGCTGACCGAGATCTCCATGGGAAAGCGGCCGCCATCGGCGCGATAGCCCATGCTCTCGACCGAACGCCCCATCAGCTTGGCCGAGCCGGACAGATACTGGCCGAACATCTCCTGGTGATGTTCGCGCTGCTCTGGCCCCATCAGCACGCCGATATGCTGGCCGACCAGCTTGCCCTTGCCATGGCCGAACATGCGCTCGGCCGCCGGATTGGCGCTTTCGATCAGGCCGCGCTCGTCGACGGTGATGATGCCTTCGGCCACCGAGGCCAGCACGCCCTGCAGCCGCTCCTCGCGCTCGCGCAGCGCCTCGGCCGACTTGACGAATTTCGAGATGTCGCGGGCTTCGAGCAGGAACTGCTCCTCGGGGCCGGGAATCACGCGGACACGGATTTCCGCCTCGAACAGCGAGCCGTCGCGGCGCATCAGCTTGAGCGGCAGGAACTCTTCCTCGGCCAGCAATTCCCAGCCGGCATCCACCAGGAAGCGGTAGTCGGATTCCACGAATTCGACAAAGGCCATGCCCAGCGCATCCGCCTGGGAGGCCAGCCCCAGAACCTTGACCCCGGCCTGGTTGATAAAGACCACCTCGCCCTGGCGCAAAATGCAGACAAGCGCCGACACGAGCTCCAGCAGCTCGCGATCCACGGCGGTGTTTCCTGCCTGGGCGGCAGCGGCGGACGAGGGCACGTTTCCCCCTACGACAATAGTCGAGAGATCGTCGGTCGAATGGTGGGGGGTTGTCAACATCTGCGAAGCGACCCGGCGTTTTTAATCAACCTTTAGAGTCAAATCCGAGACTTGCGGACAATACGGACAGCCGGGCGAAGGGTGATTCCCCAAGGCCGAGGGACAGATCCCCGGCGCGGCGCACCCCCTCGCGGCCATAGCGCTCGCGCACCGCCTCCTCCAGCCAGGCCTCGGCCTGGGCATGGCGGGCGGCAGCCAGGCGACCGGCCTCGCCCAGCCAGGCGGCATGGCCATCGATGGCCGAGACAAGACCCTCCACCCCCTCGCGCCGGGCCGACGACACCATCAGGACCGGACTTTCCCAGCCATCGTGGTCGCCGCCGCCGCCCAGGCCCAGGGCGCCCAGCACGTCGGCCCGTGCTCGTACCGCCGCGGCCCCCATGTCGGCCTTGGTCACCACCACCACATGGGGGATCTCGGCGATGCCCGCCTTCATGAATTGCAGCGAATCGCCCGAGCCCGGCTGGACGCAGAACAGCACGGTATCGGCAACCCCCACCACGTCGGTCTCGCTTTGCCCGACGCCTACCGTCTCGATCAGCACCACGTCGAACAGCGCCCGCATCAGCACCATGGCCGAGACGGTCAGCCCGGCCAGACCGCCCAGGCGGTCGCGAGCCGCCATAGAGCGCACGAAGATGCCCTGGTCCTCGGGATCGGTGGTCAGCCGGGTGCGGTCGCCCAGCAGAGCCCCGCCCGAGCGCCGCGACGACGGGTCCACGGCGATGCAGCCCACCGTCCGCCCCGAGGTGCGCCACGCGCCGATCAGGGCGTTCATCAGGGTGGACTTACCCACGCCGGGCGGCCCGGTCATGCCCACCACATGGGCGCGCGGCTCGGCATAGGCGCGGTCCAGCAGGGCCACGGTGGCGGGGGCATCGGGAAAACGTTCCAGTTCGGCCAGGGCGCGGGCCAGGGCGGCCTTGCCGCCAGCCCTGATTTGGTCAAGGGTCACAATGGGTCCTTTCGCCAGAAGCGGCGGGGGTCCTTTCGCCAGAAGCGGCGGCGATTGTGTGCGGCACGGGTAAGGGTGGTCAAGCGTCGGCGTGGCCATTATAGTGCGGTGCGATGAATACCGCGCTTCGCCCCATCGCCCTTTCGGTCGCCGGCATCTGCCTCGCCGCCCTGGCCTTCGCCCTGGTCGCCCAGTATGGGTTCGGCCTGCGCCCCTGCAATCTCTGCCTGATCCAGCGGGTGCCGTTCGTCCTGGCCGCCCTGCTGGCCGCCGCGGCCCTGAGGGACGGAGCGCCCGCCGCCCTGCTGCTGCGCATCGCCGGTCTGCTGCTGCTGATCAACGGCGGCATCGCGGTCTATCACGTGGGGGTCGAACAGCATTGGTGGGCCTCGGCGGTATGCTCCGGCAACCAGGGGGGCGAGATCGCCGTGGCCGATCTGCTGGCCGAGATGAACAAGCCGGCGGAAGCCCAGTGCGACACCCCGGCCTGGTCGTTCCACGGCATCACCATGGCCGCCCTCAACGTGCCGTTCTCGGCCCTGTTCGGCCTTGCGGTGCTGTGGGCGGCACGGCGTTCGGAGGGCTCCGCATGAGAAAGACCGGCGACGACGCCATTCCCGGCGACCTCGACCATGCCGGCCTGATCGACCGCTTCCTGCGGGTCAATCAGGCGGGAGAGCTGGGCGCCGTGCGCATCTACCAGGGGCAGCGGGCCATCCTCGGCCGCAAGGGCGGCCCCACCGCCCCCCTGCTCAAGCGCATGGCCGAGCAGGAGCAGGAGCATCTCGATACCTTCAGCCACCTGATCGGCGAGCGCCGCACCCGCCCCACCGTGCTGTCGCCGCTGTGGCATCTGGCCGGCTTCGCCCTGGGGGCCGGCACCGCCTTGCTGGGCGAAAAGGCCGCCATGGCCTGCACCGTGGCGGTGGAGGAGACCATCGACGAGCATTACGCCCGGCAGGCGGAACAACTGGGCGAGGACGAAGCGGCGCTGAAGGACACCATCCGCAAGTTCCGCGAGGACGAGATCGAACACCGCGACATCGGCTTGGCCCACGGCGCCGAGCAGGCCCCGGCCTATCCCCTGCTGTCCTCGGCCATCAAGGGCGGCTGCCGCCTGGCCATCTGGCTCAGCGAGCGGATCTGACCCAGCCCGCCGGTTCGATGCGGGTGATCAGGCAGTTGCGCGACGGCATTTCGGGCAACATCTCCACCGGCCAGCCCAGATGGTGCAGCGCCAGCGAGCGCACCACGTTGCCGTGGGACACCACCAGCACGTGACCATCCGCCGCCAGGGGCAGAATATCGCCCTCGAAGCAGGCCACGGCCCTCTCCAGGCAGTCCAGCATGGACTCCCCACCCTCGGGTCGATAGGCCACGTCCGAGGCGACCCGGCCGCGAAGCGGATCGGCGGCCAGTGTCGCAGGATCGTCGGCAACGCCCTCGAACACGCCGAAATTCCGCTCGTTCAGTTGCTCCAGGGCCCGGCGGCGTCCCACCTCCGAGCCGGCAGCCGCCAGCAGCAGGTCACAGGTCGCCACCGCCCGCGACAGGCGCGAGGTCAGAACGTGGGCGAAGTTCAGCCCCCGCAGCGACCACCCGGCCTCGGCCGCCTGGGCGCGCCCCAGTTCGGTCAGCGGATGGTCGCTGAGTCCCGAGAACACCAGATCGCGATTGCCCTCAGACTGGCCGTGACGGACCAGGAAGACGGTCATGGCAGCAGCCCCCGCAGCCGGGCGAGACTGAACGCATTAACGGCGTGGATGTCCTTGATTTCACCCGCCATCACCATCTCGGCGAAGCGGGCGGGCGTCACCTGGACGATATCGACGATACCCTCGGACAATTGCGGCTCTCCCACCCCGGACAATTCGGCCAGAAAATAGTCCAGTCCTCCATTGGACAGCGAGGTGTCGCAAAAGGAATGCCCCAGATGGGCCGTCCCGATCACGGCACCGCCGGTCTCCTCGGCGATCTCGCGCAGCACCGTATCCTCCAGGCTGTCCCCGACTTCCACCGAACCACGCGGAATTTCCAGCAAGGAGCGGCCGATGGCATGGCGGTACACCTTCAACAGGACGATCTGCCCATCCAGCAGCGGCAGGACGCCAACACCCCGGGCACCGTTAGGATAGATTACCCGGTTATGGGTCCCCAGCGAGCCGTCGGGAAAGCGCACGGCGTCACGCAGCATCAGGATATAGGCGTCCTCGACCAGCACGCCCACCGACGACGCGGCGGCGGGAAGGCCCCGGCTTTGGTTGCGCTTGGCCACGACCTCCGACGCGGCGGCGATATCCGCCTCGTCCAGCAGGATGCTGATTCCCCCCTGGGGGCGGTCGAACAGTTCCGGCCGCGTCGCCACCAGTTCGCGATAGCGGCGGTAATCGGCCCGCCGCGTCGACGACTTCCCCTCCGTCAATGGCACATCAACACATGCAGCGGCGCGTGGGAAATCACGTGGCGGGTCACGCCACCCAGGATCAGCTGACGCAGGCGCGAATGGGTATAGGCGCCCATCACCAGCAGGTCGGCCCCGACCTTGCGGGTTTGCCGCACCAGTTCCTCGCCCGCATGGGAGGATGGCGCCTGGATGACGGTGGTGCCGGCGGCAATGCCGTTCCAGGCCAGATAGGTCTCCAGATCCCCGGCGGGAGCGGGACCGCCCGCATGCTCGGCCACGGTCAGGATGGTCACCGAGGCCGCGCCCTTCAGGAACGGCATGGCGAAGCCCACGGCGCGGGCCGCCTCGGCGCTGCCGTTCCAGGCGATGCACACGTTGGACCCGGGCAGCGGCGCCGGCTCGGCGGGGCACAGCAGCAGCGGACGGCCGCAGGCCATCAACGCCGTGTTCAGGGTGATCAGGGAGGACACCTCGGCCTCGCCGCCGGGATGGCCGAAGACCACCAGATCCGACACCCGGCCGCGCCAGGTGATCACGTCCTCCTCGCGCCCGACCACTTCGATCCATTCGGCCGACAGGCCTTCGACCGGCGGGGCATCGGCCAGAGGCGCGCCGTTGCGGGCCAAGGCCGTATCGAAGGCGGCGCGGGCCAGCTTGGCCCGCTGGGCGCCCTGAGTCTCGGCGATGCCGATCATCTCCTCGACCATGGCTCCCGACATGCCTTCCCCCACCAGCGGCACCGCATTGGTGGGATCGGCACGCACGTGCAGGGCGGTCACATGGGCGGAAAAGCGCCCGGCCAGACGCAGGGCGGTGTCCAGCGGAATGGCGGCGGACATCTCGTCCTCGACCGGGACCAGAATGGACTTGAAGGCGGACATGACGGCTCTCCTTGTCACGACATTGGCATATTATGCGCCCCTTGCTCCGGGTTGAACATCCACCCGGAGCGAAGGTGGTCATACCCCCAGCGCGGCCCTCCCGGCGGCCAGGGTCTCGTCCTTGGGCGGCGACGAATCGATCCGCGTCCAGGCGACAGCGCCCAGATCATAGGTCAACTGGTGCTCCAGCACCTGGGGGGTGGCGTCCGAGACATTGGCCTTGCGCTCGGCGATGCGGCGCTTGGACAGGTCCGGCGGCGCCTCCAGCCACAGGCCGTCGAAGCGCACGCCCGCCGCCTTGGCCACAAGCTCGATGGCGTCGCGCTGCTCCGGCCGGGCGAAGACGGCATCGGCCACCGCCGAATGGCCATCGGCCAGCAGGGCGGCGCAGGTCTCGTAAAGCCGCTGGTAGGTGTGCTCGGTGACCTCGGGGGCATAGCCGTCGGGGCCGAGCTTCTGGTCGATATCCACGCCCATCAGATGCTTGCGCAAGCTGTCGCTGCGCACCACCGCCGCGCCGGGCACCGCCAGGAATGGGGCCAGTTCCCGTCCCATGCGCGACTTGCCGCTGCCCGACAGCCCGCCCACCGCCAGCAGCCGGGGCGGTGGCGGCGCCAGATAGGCCCGCGCCGCCGACAGGTAGGACAGCGCGTCGGTTTCCAGCTTTTCCCGCGCCGCGCCCTCCGCCCCGGTGGCCATGGTGGCGCAGACATGGGCGCGCACCCCGGCCCGGGCCGAGAGATAAAGCGGCATGGGAGCAATTCCGGCAAAATCACCGGTGAGATCCAGGTAATGGTTCATCACCCAATTGGCCTGTTGCCGCGCCCCCCGGTGGTCCAGGTCCATCAGCAGGAAGGCCAGATCGTAGATTACGTCGATACAGGCGATATCGTCCGAGAACTCGATGGCGTCGAACAGGGTCGGCCGCCCCTGCCACAGGCAGATGTTGCCGAGATGCAGATCGCCGTGGCACTGGCGCACCAGTCCGCCCAGGCGCCGCTCCTCCATGCGGGGGGCAAAGCGCTCCAGGGCGGCGAAGGAGGCCCGGGCCAGATCCTCCACCGCATCCGGCGGCAGGATGGCCGGAGCCTGGGCCAGCATGGACAGCCGGTTGGTGGCGATGGTCCAGTCCAGCCCGGCCCGCCCGCCCCGGTCGCTTCGCACCGGCGCGGTGCGGTGAAAGGCGGCGATGGCCTCGGTCAATCCGTTGCAGCGCGCCCGGTCCAGTTCCCCCCGCCGGGCCAACCGGTCGAACAGGGTGTCCTGCTCGAAGCGGCGCATCTCCACCGCCCATTCCACCACCGGGCCGTCCCCGTCCAGGTCCAGCCCGCCGGCCTCGGCGCGGGTCAGGGCCCGCACGCCGAGATACAGATCGGGCGACGCCCGGCGGTTGATCTCCACCTCGGCCCGGCAGGCTTTTTCACGTGCCGCCAGGGAGGTGAAGTCGAGAAAGGGCAGACGGACCGGCTTCTTCAGCTTGAAGACCCGATCCCCGGCCAGGAACAGGGTGGAGATATGGGTGTCCATGCGCTCCACCGCCGCCCCGCCATGGCTGGCGGGATCGGCGAGGAAGGCCTCGGCCTCGCTGGGCTCAGAGGCGGGGCAGGGTGACACCCTGCTGCCCCTGATACTTGCCCGACCGGTCGGCATAGGAGGTCTCGCACACCGTGTCGCCCTTCAGGAAGATGAACTGGCAGGCCCCCTCGCCCGCGTAGATCTTGGCGGGCAGCGGCGTGGTGTTGGAGAATTCCAGGGTGACGTGGCCTTCCCACTCGGGCTCCAGCGGCGTCACGTTGACGATGATGCCGCAGCGGGCATAGGTGGACTTGCCCAGGCAGATGACCAGCACGTCCCTGGGAATGCGGAAATATTCCACCGTGCGGGCCAGGGCGAAGCTGTTGGGCGGAATGACGCAGATATCGGTCTCGCGGTCCACCAGGCTGTTGGGCGAGAACGACTTGGGGTCGACCACCGCCGAATCCACATTGGTGAAGATCTTGAACTCGCGGCTGACCCGGGCGTCGTAGCCGTAGGAGGACACGCCGTAGGAGATGACACCGGCGCGCTGCTGCTTCTCGGTGAAGGGCTCGATCATGCCCTTGGTCTTGGCCATCTCGCGGATCCAGGTGTCGGGCATGACGGACATGAGCGCTTTTCCTCTTCAGGTCTCGCTGTCTTGTACTCCAGGGCCGGGGGTGGGGCAAGGCTCGCCCCCGGCGGCATCGTCGGCGTCACCCTCGGCCCGCGCCCGTCCCTGGGCCTTGCGCCGGGCCAGATTGGCGCGCAGAGCCTCGGCCTGGCGCCGCTGGCGGGCGGCGGCCTCGGCATGGCCGCGGGCCGAGAACTTGGGATTGGAATCGTCATTCATGGGGGCCAGTTTTGAGCCCTTGAGAAAAGCGCGTCAAGTGCCCCGGAAAGACGCTTGCGTCGGCATATCGAGTGTGGCATAAAGCGCCCCTCTTCACGGGGTGGCCCGCTGCTCCTTGAAATTGCTGCCGTAGCTCAGTCGGTAGAGCATACCCTTGGTAAGGGTAAGGTCGATGGTTCGATTCCATTCGGCAGCACCATCGAAACCCCTTGGGAAACCAAGGGGTTTCGTCCTTTCTGGCGTCCGAGATCGGGGCCTCTAGGATATTCCCCCTGGTTCAGAAAGTGGTTCACCCTACGCGCAAACGAAAAAACGCCCCCACCCGGCGAACCGGATGGGGGCTGAGTTTAGGGAGACACGAAGGCGCGGACCCGGGCCAGCTTGTCCGAGCAATCGGACCAGGCCGCCCACAGGACGAGCATGTAATCGGCGTCGGCCGATTGCGGCACGCTGGCCAGCGCCGGCGGCGGAGCAGGATCAGGGGCGCAGATCAGGATCTCGGCCGGCGGTGCGATCTTCTCGGCCTTGATCACGGTGGCCACCGGCGGAGAAAGCGTCGGCCCGCAAGCGGGCAAGCTGGTCACGAGCGACAAGCAGCACGCCAGCGGGAGGAGCATCCTGTGTTTGGGCCGCATGGGCGACCTCCTTTCGGGCTTGATGGTTATTGGCCAGACGGGCGAGCGCGGCGTCGCGGTCGGCGGCGATCGCCGCCACCGCCAGCGCGCCCTCGATCCTGATCGTCTCGGCGGCGCGGCGATTGTCCTCGGAGGCCCCGTGCCAGACGTCGCGATCGCGGGTGAGCTCGACCTTGTCGGTGGTAAGCTCGGCGATCTCGGCCCGTTGCCACAGGACATAGGACCCGATCGCCAGGGCGGCCGCCGCCAGCAGCAGCGGACCGACCAGCCGCCCCGCCAGACCGGCGGGATCGAGCCCCATGGCCTTGAGGGCGAGGCCGATCATATTCCCGCCCCCCGCGAATGGGGCTTGCCCCCCAGGCCCTGGCGGCAAAGATCGTGCTCGTCCCCGCGCCGGCGGGTCAGGCCAGGAAGGGCGACACCCCCCGCCTTGTCCCAGCGGAGGATCTCCTCGCAGGCGCCGGCGACGTCGCCGGCATTGGCCTTTTTGACCAGGGTCGAGGCGCAGAAGGCCCCCGACCCGATATTGTAGGCCAGCGACAGGAGGGCGGCGTAGCTCATGTCGGGCACGGCGGTAACGAGACAGCGGTCGATCGCGGCACTGATCTCCACCAGGCGCCCGTCGAGCATGGCCCGGCACTGCTCGCGGGTGGCGGTATCGCCGATCTTTACGCCCCGCGTCTCGCCGAAGCAGATGGTGGGGATGCCCACCGGATCTTTATAGGCCTGGGTCCTGAGCCCCTCGGCCCCGGAAATCAGGGCGGTCGCGACCATACCGATCACAACCGAGGTTTTGATCCTGCTTGCCATGGGACACCCCCAAAAGGAAAGGCCCGGTGAGAGGCCGGGCCGGGTTGCGAACGCCATTCGCGCGAATGGCGGATACGAAGAACACGGGCGGACTTAGGCCGCCTTGCGGAGGTCGGGGGAGAGCTCGATCTGAATCCCGCCGTGACCATTGCCGAAATGGGTCAGGATGGCGATTGCCTGGCGCCGCGTGCCGTCCGGACGGCAGATGGTAAGCGGCCGGCGGTGCCCCACCAGTTGGACCGCCTCGCCCTCGCGGTAATCCTTGAGGTAGCGGCCGATCCAGCCCTTGAGCGCGTCCTCGTCCTCGTCCGTCAGCAACAGCCCGAAGGAGTGCTTGTGGACGGCGTAGAATGACCGCCCGGTCAACTCCTCCGCCGGCGGGTTGTGAACATGGACGGCGAGGTTGTAATCGATGATCACCACCGGGACCGACAGCCCCTCGGCGAAGACCTTCCCCGCCTCCCACATTATCTCGTCCGGCGTCCGGCCCTTGGGCTCGGGGCGCGGACGCCGGCGGGTGATCAGCATGAGCGCCTGATCGGGCCGCCACAGCGCCAAGCCGAAAACGGCCACGATCGAGACCCACGCATACCAGGGGGTATCCGCGATCCAGCTAAAATCCATCCTGTCCCCCTATCAATTGACGTGAGCGCGATCGTCCTCGACGACCGCCATAATCTCGACCTGGCTCTTGCGCGGTCGCAGCGACCGCACCCGGACACGCTTGGCCCATTCGTCCGCCGGGCCGAGGGTGTAATAGGTGCGCTCGCGATCGCCGCCCGTATCGGGCTCGATCGGCAGAGGATCGAGAGAAACGACCTTATTCGGGTCGCCGCCCGGCGCCGCCTCGACTTCCACCGCCGGCGAGGCGAGCCGCCCGTCCCGCCGGCGCAGGGCGAGAAACAGAGTCGAGGCATCTCCCCATCGCACCGGCTCGGTCAGGGTCAGGACCGCCCCGACCTCGTCCCACGCCCCCTCGACCGCCTCGATCTCGCCGTCCTGCCCCCAGGATGGCAGGGGGTGCGAGATCGCCACCACGTCGCCATAGGACAGGACCATCGCGTCGAGCTCGGTCCGCCAGGTCGGCCGACGCCGGCGATAGATGTTGCAGGCGCAGACGAAGCACGCCTCGCGCTCCGCCTGCGCCTTGTCGGTAATGCCGAAATATTGCATCCGCGCCGGCTTGGCCGGGGGACTGTCCCGCAACTCGGTCGGGGTCAGTTCGCGGATCGATCCATCGCGCATGGCGACGGTCACCTCGGCGATCTTCCACGTCGCCTCGCTGAAATACTCGACGGTCACCGCGTCGGCGGTGTTGTCGCTCGGCATGTCGTACTCGATCGAGAACGACCCCCGGACGATGCAGCGGCGATTGAACAGCGCCGCCGGGATTTCCTGGGGCTCGTCCCGCATGTAACGGACAAAGCCGCCCTGTTGAAAGGGAGCGCCGCGCCCCACGTTGAGGACGCGCTTGACTGCGTCCCAGGCGGTGAGCGAACTGTCGAAAACGCCGTTGAAGGTGTCTCCCCGCGCATCCCAGGTCGCATGCAGCGACCACAGCGCCGCCAGATCGTTGTGACCATCGGCCAGGCTCGCCCCGTTTTCGGCGCGGAGAATGTAACTCGCCGCCGCCGCGATCGAGCGGGTCGCCGCCAAATCCGACCACTCGCCCGTAACGAGATCGTAGGTCGCCAGCTTGCGGACCACCACGCCATTGATCAGGCGAGAAGAACGCTGGCTCAGGTTGTCGGTCGCCCGCATCTTGACGGCGACCAAGGTCACGTCGCCGTAATTGGGGTCTTCGTCCAGCACGGCCCGCAACTGCGACCACCGGGACTCGTGCCCGGTCCGGCTGTCTTGGGTGTTGTCGCTGGTCCGCTTGATCCTCACCTCATAGCGCTCGGCCGCGAGCGTGTATTTGTGCGACAGGCGGATCGCCGTATTCGTCGCCGCCGAGTGGCTTTCGCTGGCGATCCGGGCGAATCCGCCCCCCGCCAACGTCTCGCCCGAGGCGACCGCCCGGCTCGCGCCCAACGTGAAGGACTCGCCGGCCAGGCCCGCCGTATCGTATTCGACCACCAGCCCCTTGCCGACCGCCGCATAGGTGGCCACGGTCAACGCCGGATCGGTCGAGACGTTGAGGGCACCCGCGAACGCGGTTACCGTCGCCGCCGCATCCGCGCCGATGGTAACCTGAGCCGCGCCGGCCGCGCCGGCGACAAAGGTCCAGACGACACCGTTGATGGTCGCGGTATCGCCGGCGGTCGGGTTGACGGTGAACAGCAGACGCCCGGTCGCCTTGGATTGCGGATAGCCCGCCAGATGCGCCGGGGCGAGGGGTTCGCCGCTGTCGTCGATCGCGCGGACCTCGACCACCCAATCCACCGAGCGCGTCGCAAGCGACCCGTCGTTGTTGGCGTAATAGAGTCCGCGCTGAAAGACGGTATCGACCCCGATCGCGGTCGCCTTGGTCGCCGGATCGCAGGCCACGAACGGCCCGAGCCACCCATCATCGCCGTCCGAAAGCTGGTTTGGCCCCTTGCTTTGCAGCCTCGTCCAAGCCGGGGGCGGCGGGGGCCGAGGGCGCGGCGGGGGCGGCGGGGGTCTCCCGTCAGTTCGTGCCGGGGCAGGCCGAGGCCAACCGCGACAACGCCCATGTGATGCTTGAGCACGTCAACCGCCCCGGCGACGGGTTCGGGCTGCGAGAACGTCACCTCCTCGCCGACGCCGAGCTCCTTGATCATGCCGGGGGTGATCTTGGTGATCGACCGCCCGGCCGCGTCCTTCTTGCCGTCGCCCGGGATTAGCGGACTTTGCGCCGAGCCCGGCGGCCGCTTGATGAAGACGGCGAAGCATGCCTCGGTCAGCTTGCGGAGATGCTCGGCCTCCTCATAATCGGCGAGGTCGCGCATGCGGGTCACCACGGGGAAGAACCACGGCACACCCCACACCTGACCCGGACGGAGACGATGGAAGACCGGGCGGACCTCATCCATGGTAAAGCGGCGGCTTTTCAGCCTGCCCGCCCCCAAGGGCCAAACATCGCCCGGATGCTCCTCGAACAGCCAGGTTGCAACCCGCCGCCCCCAGGAATCATACTCGGCCCCCTGGATAATGATCGATCCATCGTTGCCGATCTCGTTCTTGCTCATATCGATGTAATCGGGCTCGAGCACTTGAACTTGCAGCGGGACCCGCATTCGCCATCCGCTCGGACGGGGCAGGAACCGCATGAGCGCCGTGCCCGATTCCACCACGCATTGAGCGACCTCGAGTTGCTTGCCCCCAAAATCGGTCATGTCCTCGGGATCGCAATGATCCGAGAAGGCCCGAAACCGCTCGGTAAAGGCCCGCCGCTCGGCCGCATCTTCGCTCGCCAGGCGGGGGACGATCCCGGTCCCGACCATATGCGCCGACAAGCGCCGTACGGCATTGGCGCCGAGCTCGGTATTGCGCGCCAGGTCGCGGGCCTTTGCACGGATACGGGCGACCTGGGGGCCGATCTCGGCATTCGCCGAGGTGGCGGGGGCCGCCCAGTCGTTCCGCCGCGACGACTTGGCGGCGGCATAGGAACGATACTGGTCGAGAGCGAAGCGGGCCGCCGCCCGGCGGATACCCCAGACAGGGGCAACCGCCTCGATCATCCTGTCGAACGGGTTCGCCATGGTCATGACCTCTCGAACGATACGACGGACAGTCCACTCCCGGACGCGGCACTTCCGCCGCCTACCAGCTTGACCGCATGGTCACGCGCGACCATGAGCTCGGCCATGCTGCGATAGGTGACGCGAGACCCATCCACCTCGACCGTGAGTTTTCCCGAGACGATCGCCTTGTCGAGGCGGTCGATATCGGCTTGGGTGATGGCCATGGCGGCACCTTTCAAAAGCGGTCGTATATTTTCGTATCCCGATCGATGAACCCGCCGCCGTCGTGGCTGCGAATGGCATTCGCAGGCGGGCGCCCGCCTTCCCCCTCGATGAAGGCCGAGGCCTCCTCCGACACCCCCTCGCCCGAGGCCTCGGCCCGGGCCTCGGCGAGGCGACGGGCATATTCCTCGATATCGGTCTGGGCGGCCTTGGGATCGGCGGCACGGGCAGTGGCAAGCGCTTTCCACTGGTCCGCCGTCAGGCTGTCCGAGAGGTGGTGCGCCAGGGCGCGGCCGTAGACCGCCAGGTCGAGGCCTTCGTTGGGCTTGCCCTTGGAGCGGCGATGCCAGGACGACACCGGGCGACCCCACTGGTCGAAATCCTCGCGAAGGTACTCGGCGGTGAGTTGCTCGAAATACTCCCGGTCGCAGGCGTCGGGATAGATGACCACGCCATCCGCCCACTTGCCCGCCGCGTCCGGACCGTTGGCGAACTTGGCCAGCGCGGCGTAATGATCGGCCTTGAGGTCCCAGGTCCCCACCGGCCAAAGCTGGACCTCGCCGATCTTGGCGCCGTTGAAATCGACGTCCTTTTTCGACGGGGTCCCCAGGGCGGGAAGCATCCATCCATCACGACCGTCGAGGGCGAACACCCGGCCGGTCGTGGCGTGAGCCATCACCCAGCGGTAAACCCGCTGGGTCCGGAACCCCGTATCGACCCCGACCGCATCCACCGGCCAAGAGCGGCCGGCGGCGTCGCGGTAGCGGCGGCCGATTACGCCGTCGAGGCGCGCCCAGACGATATCGTCGCCCGTGTCGCCCTCGATGATCCCCTTGTCCACCAGCCAGGACGACAGGCCGATCCCCCAGCCATAAACCGCCCATTCCAGGCGGTTGCCCTGGACGTCGATCGTCATGGTCAGGAACAGGACGCCCTTGGGCAGCACGCCGCCGATCCGATAGGACTGGCGACGGGCGAGGAGCTTCTCCGCCTCGGGCACGTTGACCCGAAGCTGGAACGGCTCGCCCAGCACCTGGCGGACGAAGTCCTTTACCTTCTCGGGCTTGCCCCGCGACGTCACCCACTCATGGGCCATGTCGTCGAACGGGACGGTCATGGAGATGGCGGTCCATCCGGCGAACCCGACCACACGACCCCGACGCGGACGAAGGAGCGCGCGCGGCAGATCCTCGGGCTGGATCACCGGCCCGGGGCAATCGTCTCCGGGATAGGTCTTGATCCACACGGCGCCGAGCTCGTTGCCGGCGATCAGATCGGCGAGGATCTCCTCGGCCCGGTCGCCCATGGCCTGGATCGTCCGCTCGGTCATCGCCCCGGCGAGGATCTCGTCGTGATACCCCTCGTCGATCACTCCGCCGCATGTCGGATCGGCGCACAGGAAATATGCGCCATGGGGCTCGACCTCGTTGAACCGGAAATTATCCCAGCGCAGCACCTGATAGGCGCCGCAATGAGGGCAGCGGATGTATCGCCGCCTCTGATCCGACTCATCCCACTTGGCCTCGGTCCGGCACCCGACCTCCTTCCCGTCGCGATCCTTGACCGTCTTGTCCGGGGTCGAATTGTAAAGCCGCTTGTATCCCGATCGGCGATAGGACAGGTCGCGCTTGTCGATCAGAGAATTCGGCTCGCCCTGATAGCGCGAGATCGTGCTCGCGTTGAGGCCGAGCTTTTTCGCCGCCTGGCGCACGCCCATTCGCTGGCCTTCGCTCATAGCGGCACCTTCGCGTTGCGTGGGAATGACGTCCTGTTGCAGGGGGGGTGTTGCCCGTTGCTCGGTCGGCCCGTTGCATCAATTTCAGGGCGGCAACACTAGAAAAACCCGGGGCCCCTGCGGCCCGTATAGCGTTTGGCAAAATGGAAGGACCCGAAAAAGGGGGGGTGGGGGCTTCGGCCCGGCATCGACCCGGCGATTGCTACCCCTCCCCTCCCCCCGCCCCACCGGGGTGGGGGGGGTGTCCCCCGCATTGCGACCGCCCAGAATGGCGGCGCCCGCCTCGGGGTTCCCAGGGCGGGCGCAACAGTCACAGCATGACGCAACATCTACCACAAAACGGCCCAATCGGGTCAAGCCTTTTTTGTGTCCCGATCGAGCATGAGGCACAACATCTTGACCAAGGCATCCTCATGCCACCGCTTGACGGTGCTGATCGAGCACCCAAGATCGAGCTCCGCGATCACCCGCTCCCACGTCAGGCCGATCCCCCGAACCATGAGCAGGTTCCGCGCCGCCTCATCATCGACCTTGATCAGGTATTCGAACATCGTGTCGCAGCGATCGATAGCGGCCGACGAAGGCGGCCGCCGCCGCCGGCTTTCCCCCTCGTCCGTCTGAGCCATCGCGGCGTAGATCGACGCCGTGGTCTCGGCCATGCCGGATACCTCTCGCGGCAGGGGCATCCGGCGGATTGTCCGCATCGCGTCCTTGATCTGCGCCGCCACATCGCGGAGCGCCTTCGCCAGGACTGCGCCCTCGTCAAGCTCGACGGTTACCGCATGCCTTCCGTCGATTTCGATCACCCTATCAGCCCCCATGAATTCCTCCATTTTCCAGGCTTTCAGGGCAGACCATGCTTCCCTGGAAAGCGCAACCATCTGACAAATCTTCTTTTTCCAGGCACTCCAGGCATTCCATGCTAATAAGTGTTTAGTAAGTTACGTGTGTAGCGCGTCATATGCGCGTATGGAATGTATCGACAAAAATGCCCGGAAAGCCTGGAATGCCTGGAAAGCGACTGAATTATCTATTGCTTCTCTTTCCAGGCTGATCGTCCTTGCCTGGAAAGCCTATCAAGGGCGCGACCTAGAACGGAGCGTCGCTATCCGCCTTTTCGCAGTCGGGCGCGCCCGAAACATCATCGTCCGGCCATTTGATGTCGTGACGCACCATCGCGCAAAAATGCTGGCGGCAAGCGGTCAGCCCCGGCATCTGGTAGCCGTTGACCCACTCCGTTTTCGGAGTACCGTCTCCATTTCGGCCCGGAATGCGGGAGCCATCAGGGAGGACGTCGTCCACCTCAACCTTGATCTTGCCCGGCTTGAAACCATACTCGAGAGGGATCAGTTGCCGCAGCTTGATCCCGAGGCGAGCATTGGAAAACGGGCGCCGCGCCTTGGTCCGTTCAGCAAATGAAAGGTAACTGGCATAGAGCCCGGCCGAGGGCACCTCATGCGCCCATTTCCTGTGCCCAGACAGAATGGCCCCTTGCTGCAGGCAGTTGTACCACCACTCGGTTTCGGTATCGAAGTTGGCGGCCTTCTGCTCGAACAGCGCCTCGGTCCTGGGGAGCTGGTTAAGGCTGACCTCTTCCAAGGGGAAGTCCATCAAGAACCGCAGAAGATGGGGAAGCCCCCCGTTCTTCAGTTCGGAGAACAGTGCCGTAAAATAGGCGCGATCCTGCATGCGCCCCGTGCCGATATCGATCACGGCGAAGCGGCGCTCCTCCTTGGAGGCCGGAACCACCCAATCCTCTTCGGACGTCATCAGCAGCCGGACCAGATTACGGACCTGTTCCGCATCGATGTTCTTGCGCTCTTGCAGGGTCCGCGATGACGTGATCAGGCTGCGCAGGCGCCCGGCCGCCCCCTTGTCGCCGGCCCATACCGCCTCATCGGCCTGGAGAAATAGGCACGACGCCAAATGCGCGTTGAAGTTTCCCACAAGATGGCGCGGATCATCGATCAGTGTGTAGTGTGGGCCGAGCAGCATGCCCACGGCGTCGCCGAGTGCGGATTTGCCCGACCCCTGCCGACCGCGCAGCACCAGGGCGACGCCGATCCGCTCGATGGGTCGTTGGATCATGTGGGCGAACCATGCCCATATCCACTTGGCGAGCGCCTTGTCCCCTCCCGCCACATTGCTCAACACATGGTCGGTCAAGGTGGGGAACTGGCGGCAGTGGTGGCGATAGTCCTCCGTCGCCGGAGCGGGCTCGATGGTGAACCCGCGCCACAGGTTATACCACCCGTCCGGGGCGCCCTCGGGGTTGAAGGTGACGCCGAAATACCCGCGCCGGGCCTTGTGCTTGAGCCACAAATGCCCCAGGCCGGTATAGCGGTCTTGCTCGGCGTCGTAAAACCGATCGATCCCGAAAAGATCCTTGAAGGCGGTTGTGGTCAGAAACTCTTGCGTCGGCTGATGCAACGTGGGGTGGATAAGCTCGCGCAGGACGAAGGAGCGGCCGCCCTGGAGCACAAAGGCATGCGACGTGTTGATCTCCGCGACCTTTGCCTCGAGCGCATCGCGCTCCCCGGGCGGCGCGCCGCCTCCTCCGCCCCCGCCGCGCTTTTCCTTCTTGGACCGCGCTTCACCCTTGCCGGGAAATGCGACAACCTTATTCATCACCCCTCCACCACATAGCCGATATCCGGTCGCCGCCACCGGGGCGGACGAAGCAGTTTGTTCACCAGATCCCAATGGGCCTCGCTCTCGGCGACCACCTGGCGCAACCCGCCCAAGACGTCCCAGGCCCGCGCCCAATCGACCACATAGACGCAGCGGTCGGCCTCGGGCGGTGGGGCCTTGTCCCGGCGGGCCTTGGCCTCGGCCTCGGCCGCCTTCGCCATCCGCCGCAACCACGACAGCGGCGAGGCGGCGATCGCCACCGGGCTCGGCAGTCCCTGCGCCTCCAGCCCCATGGCCTCGGCGACGGCATCCTCGAGAAGGGTCACGGTGCGTCCCGTGCGCGAATGGCATTCGTCGGTTTTCGGGTTCCAGCCGATCAGATCCACCAGCCGTCCGCCCGGACCGCCCTCCCATTCAGGGATAAGGATCAGCTTGACCGGCGCGCCGGCCTCGGCCCACGGCTCCCACAGGCTCGCCGGTTCGACCGCGCTCCACTGGCGGTCCCATCGGCCCTTGACCACCCGGGCGCGCACCACGCCTAAGCCGCCCAAGGCCCGCGCCACGCCCTCCCAGGATATGCCCCGCTCCTCGAGCCACGCCTTGACCGGCGAGGCCTCGCCCTTGTCGCCCTTGGCATCGCGCAGCGCGCGGCGCCACTCAAGGCCGAGATGCAGATGGGCTTTGGCGGGGGCGAAGCGGGTCTTGGCCGATCCCAGGCGCAAAACAGGCGGGTCCATGTCCTCGGCCTCGCCCAGCCTGCGCCGCCAGTCGGCGAGATAGGCGCGCCGCACCGCATGGTCATTGATCCGCACCGCCAGCCCATAGGCCCGCGCTTCCAGGGCGGCGAAGCGCTCGGGCGTATCCGGCGGGATCTCGGCGACCAACGCCTCCCACAGCACATCCGCCAGCGGCCGCGCCGCCCCCAGCGCCGACGCCAGACGGAACGCCCCTTCCTGCGGCCCCACGGAATCGCCGGGCGGATTGAGAAGCTCGTCCGGGTCCTTGGCGCCCTCGGGCATCTGGGCGAAGCGCAGCGAGCGGCCGGGCCTGAGGATCGGGACCGCAACCTCGGCGGCGCGCCGCATGGCCGCCGCGCCGGCCCGGTCGCCGTCCAGCATCAGGATCGGCCCCTCGCCCCGCCCGTCCGGGGTCAGGCGCCAAATCTCCTCCACCTGACCCGGCGTCAAGGCTGTTCCCAGCGGCGCCACGGCATAGGGGAACCCCCCTTGATGCATGGCGATGACGTCGAGATACCCCTCCACCACCACCGCGCGGGAATGCTCGGCCGCGCCGTCGCGGGCATGCGACAGCCCATACAGCACCTCGCCCTTGCGAAAGAGCGGCGTATCCGGCGAGTTGAGGTATTTCGGAACCCCAGGATCGGCCGACAGGGTCCGCGCCCCGAAGCCGATCACCCGACCGCGCCGGTCCATGATCGGAAACATCACCCGGCCCCGGAAAAAGGCCCCGGTCGTGCCGTCGTCCCGCCGCCGCAGCAATCCCGCCTCGATCAGCAGATCGTCGGGGAAGCGCTCGGCATCCAAGGCGCGGCGCAGCGCATCGCCATTGGGCGCCCACCCCAGGCGGAACCGCGCCCGCGTCTCAGGAGCAACGCCGCGCCGCGACAGGTAGAACAGGGCGTCGGCCCCGGCCTTGGTGGTGGTAAGCTGATGCTCGAACCAGGCGCACGCCGCCTCATTGGCCTCATACAGGCTTGCCCGTGCCGCCGCGTCCCGCCGTTCCTCGGGACTGGCCTTCGGCACCTCGAGCCCCGCCTCGGCCGCCAGCTCCTCCACCGCCTCCACGAAGCTCAGACCATGGGCGCGCTCGAGAAAGCCGATCGCGTTGCCATGCGCCCCGCACCCGAAGCATTTGAAAAAGCCCTTGTCGTCGTTGACGGTGAAGCTGGGCGTCTTCTCGTTGTGGAACGGGCACAGCCCCGTAAACTCCCGCCCCTTCTTGGCCAGGGCGACACGGCGGCCCACCACGGCCGACACCGGCACCCGGTCGCGGATCTCGTCGAGAAAGCCCTTGGGGATCATTCCGCCGCCTCGCCGCGAATGGTATTTGCAAGGCCGAGCGCTTCCATCCGGTCACGCCGCGCCATCGCCCACCGGAACCGGCGCATGACTTGGGCCTGGACGGGAAGGTCGCGCTGGAACAGCGGGACATATGCCCTTGTCCAATAAAGGCGATCCCATAGGCGCAGCCATTTTTCCCGATAGAATTTCTTCCGCTTCACTCCCAACCGGCTGATTTCCAGTTGAAGAGGAAGGCGGAGAAGGCGGGCGTGGCGCATTCTGGGCATCACCCCTCCCCCACATAGCTGGCGGCTCGATTGGCCTCGACACCGCCCGGGATCAGATCGGGCACCCGCCGGCCGAGCTCCTCGACTACGGCGACCACCCGTTCGGCATTGCGGATCGCCGCCGCCAGTCCCGCCGCATCGCCGGCGAAGGTCATTTCCACCACCCGCGCCCGCGCCAGGTCATAGGCCTGGGACGTCACCATGGGCCGTGGGCGGCGCGAGAAGGCGTCGAGCGTTCCGGTCGCGCCCTGCAAAAGCTCCAGCGCCAGCCCGGCCACGATGTCCGCGCTCCGGCTCATGCCGCGATCCTCCTCACATAGTCGTCAAACCCCAGATCGGGCCATGACGCGGGCTTGGGCAGCGCGGGCATGAGACGCGCCGTGACGCCGTCGATCGGCGGCCGCTCCACGTCCCACACCATCCACGAATGGGTTTCCGGCGGCGCGCCGCCATCCGTCCAGTGCAGACGGAACCCCAGCGGATAGATCACCGAAGGCGTGACGGACGGCCAGAGCGTCACCCCCCGCCCGCAATGCCAGTACGAGGATTTCAGCAGCATCGCCACATAGGGAAGCCGCAGCGTCATCACCGCATGCCGGATGAAGGCCTCCGCCAGGTCGTCATAAGGCGGATTGGTCACCAGCGCCGGCGCTTCCGCCTCCGTGGTGGCCAGGAAATCCACGCCCGCCGCGCCGAACCCGTGATCGAAGGCGTCCGAGGCGACCACCTCGAACCCGTGCAGCGCCAGCACCTTCGCCATGAAGCCGGGACCGCACGCGGGCTCCCACAGCACGGGAAATCGCGTGCGCAGGATCTCGCCCTCGGCCCGCATGAACGCCACGCTTCCCGCCGGATGGGTGGGGTAGAGATCGGCGGCTCGCCGTTCCACCCGCCCGCCGCCGAAGGGCTGCAATCCTTTGCTCATTCCGCGCCCCCGATCCTCGAGCGCAGCGCCCGCGCCAGATCCTCGATCAGATTGATCGCGTGCTGCGTCTCGAGGTCGCGGGTGAAGAACCGCCCCTCGGAATCGGTCCAGGCCAGACGGATCGGCGCGCCCGGATTATCGGTGACGAAGGTGACGGATGGCGGATCAAGGCGAATGGCATTCGCATCCCGCCGGAGACGAGATCCGACATGATCGAGCGCCGCGATAAGATGCCCCACGGGAGGGCGAGGGCCGGGAGGAACGGCGCTGATGCAATGCGGATTGCGGCACCGCTTGCGGAACAGCCCGCGCAGAGGCTCACCGCAAAGCTGGCATGCTCCGGGCGCAGGCGACGCCTCGCATATGGGGCAAATCGGCTGGTTGGTGTGGCTTACCACCACTCCATGTCGCTTGCACTCGATGACGATGCTCATTCCCCGTCCCCTCCCAAGGCCCGCGCCACCCGGTTTCCGCCGGCGCGGGGGCGATATCCGCCGAGATCCGGCGAGACGGCGACGGATTGCCGGGCCATCGCCCCCGAGCCGGTGGCACACCCGCGGTGGGGCAGGCGCTGGAGCAAGGCCGGCTTCGGCGATGATTTCCTCCGGCGGTTCGATGGCGTCCGAGTTTTCGGCGTGGGCGCGGGCGGCGGCGATCCCGCTGTTGCGCGCCTCGATCAGGGCGAAGGCCGCCTCGCCCGCCCGCCAGTGCCGCAGCGCCGCCGAGGCGCTTTCGACCATGTCGAGAAGGGGGTCGGTCTTCATGCCGACAACTCGCGCTTGCCGCCCAGGCGCAAGGGCCGCCGCGCGACCTTGTGCAGCCGGGCGGCGGGGTCGTCGCCCTGATCTCCCAGGTCGAGGACCGAGGCATAGACCGCCGGCGCGACCGCGTCGGACAGGATCGGCGCCGCCAGGGCCAGCAGAAGGCCGAGTCCTATCGCCCGAGACACCATGCGGCCGCGCGCGCGACCCGGTCCCGCCACGCTTCCAGCGTCATCGCCGCCCGCACCAGCAGCGCGGCGAGACTGATCCTCAACCTTCTCATGGGTCACCTGTTGCTTGAGCTCGGCCAGATCGCGCGAGAACTGCGCCGCCCGCTTTTCCATCCGGTCCAATTGCTGCGAAAGGCTGGGGGCCTCGGCCAGCGCCGGCGCGAACGCGAAATCGAGGAAGTCGTCGCCCCACCGCGTCACCATGGCCGCGAAATGCGCCATGAGCGGCAGATGCCCGCGCTTCCACCCCTTGGCCGTATGGACGGCGACCGCGAAGTCGCGGGCGACGACCTTCGCGGGGATGTCCGCCAGCCAAAGGGCGATGCGCTCGCCGACCGGATGCAGGCCCGACGCCGAGGCGCCGAAGAGATCCACCGGGTGCAGGGCGGACGGGGAATGTCTGACACTCGCCGAGGTCATGGATTTACCCCCTCCCCCTGGCGCATGGTGGCGGGCATGATCAACCCGGCCGAAGCGAACCCCATGGAGACGTCATGCCCCGCCCGTTCCTGTTGCTCGTCGATTTCGACGGCAGGCTCGAATCCCGCCAGGCCGAGCGCCTCGCCCTTGGCCGGCTCTTGCCCGAGCCGCGCATCCTGTTCGCCTGGGACAAGGGTCAGGCGATCGGCTACCTCGCCGAGGCCATGGTCCCGGACCACCTCATCCGCGACGCTATCGGCGAGCGTGGGCAATTCGTCACCATGGAACTGGCCAGCCCCGGACAATGGGCGACGGACGGTTTCGGCGAGGCCCATAAATGGCTCAGTCGTCATGTCGGAAGACCCTCCGCTCGGGATCGCGGAAAAGCGCCCTGACCGTTCGCGGCGCGTGCCAGCCCCACAGCCGGAAGCCCCCGGCGCGCGCCATGGCGGCGGCGTCACCGACCATTTCGGCGCGGCGCTTGAGGCGGTCGGCCCGCTCGGACCAATCCCACAGGATCGGCGGAAGGCAGCGATAGACGGAAACGATCATCCGCGCCGCCAGGGCGACATTGCGGCGGTCACGGTTGAGGCGGGCAGGGATGGCGATCATTCACACCCCCTCACCGGAACCGGCATGACGCCGGCTCCGGCACCCGTTATGCTGGTGACTTTCCACGGACCAGCCAGCAGGGGGTATCATGTCCGAGCCGAACGCGCTTGTTGCGCACGTCAACGCCATCGCCGCGACCGTTGGGATCGCGGTCGGCGTCCTGAGAGCCAAAGGGGTGTTGACGGAGGACGAGGCAAAAATGGTTTTCATCCTCGCCAGATCGGTCATTCCCGAAAGCATGGGCGCCGACGCTGCGAAGGCGATCCAGGCGATGGAAATAACTGCGTCGCAGGTTTCCGCCTGACGAGTCACCCGCCTTGCCGGGCCGCTTCCGCGCCAAGGGCTTCCAGCTTGGCGCGGACGTCCTCCGCACCCTCTATGGTCAGCTTGACCCTGATCTCGGCAGGGGAGCTTCCGCCCCGCCGCCGCTCGATCTCCTCGACTACCGGCCGCAGCAAGCGCGCCGCCGCACGAATCAGCATCATCCGCATGGGACCTCCTATGGACGGAATGGGAAGGGCGGCCACTCATCACGCCACCTCCTCGGGCGGCGGATACAGGTCCGGCCGCTGCACATGGCGCGGCACGCCCGAGATCCGCTCGATGGTCAGGACATGCTCTGGCGGCACCCGCCGCCACCCGGACAGCGAAGCCGGAGTACGCTCCAGCTTTTCGGCCAGCGCGCACAATCCGCCGGACCGGTTGAATGCTTCGGTCAGGGCGGCATCGGCATGCTTGTAGGTGCGCGGCTTTTTCATGCCGAGAATATTAGGCACGCCCAAATCTTAGATCAAGCGAAAGATTCGGGCGCATCTGAGATGACCGTAAAATCTTGTCAGGGCACAATCACGCCATGAACCGCTCGCCCAAAACCGAAGCCATCTCCAGGAAGGCGAAGATCCGGCCCTCCTGGGTGGATGAGTTCAACCGGCGCCTCGATCTCGCCCTGGCGGAGAGGAAGATGCGGCGGCAGGGGCTGTCCAAGGAGATCGGCATCACCCCCGCCAGCGTCTCCGGATGGAAGAAGGAAAGCGCGCCCAGCCTGGACAACCTGATGACCATCGCCGATCTGCTCGGCGTGTCCGTGGACTGGTTGCTTGGCCGGGGAAGCGATCAGCTTCCCTCGGCCCTGGCGCAGGCGGTGCCCATGGACCGCGACGCCGTCGCCGTCGCCGCCGCCGCCGTGACCGAACTGATCTCAGACTCGCTTAAGCTGCCGGCGGCCGACGACGTCGCCGCCATGGTCCTGCGCACCCATGATTGGGTGGTGTCCATGCGCCGCCAGGACGGGACATTGCCCGGCATCGCTGACGCAGCCAACTTCCTGCGCCACGCTCTGCAATTCGCCAAGGACTGAGGCGGCATCCCGCCGCCCGTTTTCGCGCCGCCGCTGCAATCGGTCCACGCATTGACCGCACTCGGACCGGTGCCTGCCCGGCCCGTCGCCGAACAGGATCGGCCTCGCGTGGCGGAAGGATTCCGCCACTGCCTTTATGAGGGCGCGCCCCTCTTTGCCTGTTGCCACGTCTCCACCCCAAGCCATAGGCTTCCCCCTGTCCGGCCGGACGGCGGGAAGACAATTAACGTCTTGGCGGGCGCGACCAACGCTCCGCTCGGCAAGGGGTGGAAACATCGCCCCAAGCCCCCGCCTTTCCTGACGGGAGCCTGACAATTTAGAACCAAAGATTGCAATCGGCGCAACCCATTACTTTCACCGAATGCATACACTATGCCTAATGGCATGATTCGATGGTCTATGCCGCCGGCCATGCGTCGTCGGGGACGAGGGTCAGTCGCCTGATCACCTCTTCTGCGACGCCCTCGGGATCGGCGATCCCCCGTTCCGCCGCCCAGGCTGACACCGCCGCCGCCACGTCGGACACCCGCACCAGTCCGGCACCCGCCGCCAGGTCGGATGCCGCGACCCCCTCCGCCGCCGCCAGGCGTTCCAGGGTGGCGTATTTCAGGCTGCGCGTCCGGCCCGAGAACAGCTCGGCAAGGACATTGGCCGACAGGCCCGCCCGCCGGCACCAGCCGCGCATGGACAGGCCCCGCCCCGCCATGAAGGCGTGGACGGACCGGGCCAGCGGTGCCGCCTCATGCGACAGTTTGGGAACCCTCTTCGCCATGCCGGGCATTCTGCCGCACCGCCGGATCAGGGCATCAACACAGAACTCTGTGCATGCATCGCCAACAAAATACGGGGAGCCCTAATTTCATTATTGACCTAAAAATAAGGCCATGCCTAATATTGCCGATCGTCAGGCGGAGGTCCCGCCCGGAATGCCCCAGCCGGGGCAAGATCGAAAGGTCGGCACATGATCGCTTCCAAATCATCGCCCTGCCCTGCGAATGCCATTCGCGCCACCCTCGCCGCCACCTCCCTGACCGCCGCCTTCCCCGGCGAGAAGTTCACCCAGCCGCAATACGCCCTGCTCGCCCGCCTCTCCTCGGGCGAGGACGTTCGCGCCTGGCAGTTGGACCGCCACGACTCTCTGTTCGCCCTGATGACCCGCCGGGTGATCGACATGGAGGCGACCACCGGGCGTCTCTACCTGTTGACCGACGACATGATCGCCGCCCGCCGCGCCAGTCTGGGGCGGCGCATCGATCAGGCCGAGCGCGAGGCCGAGGAATTGGACGCCCTGATCGAGATCGGCGGCCGCGTCCTCCTCGCCGCCACCGACCGCGAGGCCGAAACCGCCGACACGCTGCGGCGCCTCCTCGCCAATGACGCCGCCGGCGCGGCCGACACTGCCGCCGCCCGCGCCGCCCGCGCGGAATCGGTCACCGACCTGAGCGAACAGCGCGACGCCCAGCGCCGCCGGCGCGCCCGCCGCGATGAAGTCGCCGACGAGCTCCGCGACCTGCGCCGCGAGCGCCTGCGTCTTGACCTCGCCGCCCAGCGCCGCCAGCGGGCCGAGGGGGCGCAATCATGATCGGGGCCCTTCTCCGCCGCCTGCGCCGCTTCTTCCGCCCGCCGGGGTCGCCCGTCGTCATCCAATCCGTGCGCGGCCTGTCCGCGCCCCGCCACCCCCAGAACTGAAAGACCATCCCCATGGGCAAGCAAAAGCTCACGCCTGAGCAGGAACGCGAAATCTACGATCTTCGCCAGGCCACCCCCGCCCCGTCCTTCGCCGAAATCGGCACGCGCTTCGGCGTGGACAAGAGCGCCGCTGTGCGGGCCTATGCCCGCGCCGAGGCGGCGATCGCCGCCAAGGCCGGGCCGTCACTGCCCGCGCAGGCCCCCGCCGTCGTGCCCATGGGCGTGTCTGCCGCGCCCCATGACCGGATCGCGCCGTCTCCCCTCAACCCGCGCCAGCGGATCGACGAGGACGAGCTCACCAAGCTGGTGGATTCCGTCCGGATCGAGGGCGTGCTCCTCCCTCTCCTCGTCCGCTACGCGCGCCAGGCCTTCACCCAGCCCACCGACCCCCGGGTCGAATACGAGATCATCGCCGGCGAGCGCCGTTGGCAGGCGACCCGCCGCCTGATCGATGCGGGCGAACGCCCCGCCGATACTCCGCTTCCGATCCGTCTGATCGATCCCTGCGACGACGCCAAGCTCCTCGAGCTCGCATTGACGGAAAACGTCGCCCGCAAGGATATGACCCCGTGGGAAGAGGCCGAGGCCTTCGAAAAGCTGCGCAAGCTCGGCCGCTCGGCCGCCGAGATCGCCGCCACCGTGGGCATGGTCAAGCGCACGGTGGAAATGCGCCTTCGCCTTGTCCGCGATCTCGACGTCGCCGCCAAGGATGCCCTGCGCGACGGACGGATCACCGTCGAGGCGGCGAACATCCTCGCCGCCTTCTGCCCCCTACCGTCGCAGTCCCTGGCGCTCGACCAGATAGCCAAGGGAAGCTTCCCCACCACCCGCGACCTCAAGCGCTACCTCACGCAGTCGCTCATCCCGACCACGGTCGCCTTCTTTCCGCCGGCGGAGTACACCGGCGAGCTCATCGCCGACGAATCCGACCCGAACGTCGCCTATTTCGCCGATGCCAAGCTATTCGAGAAGCTGCAGCAAAAGGCCATCGCCGAGGCCGAGATCAAGGCCCGGGCCAAGGGCTACGCCTGGACCAGGGTCATCGACGGCCGCAAGCCCGGCGAGTACTTCTCCTCGTGGGATTGGGAGACGGACAAGAAGGACCCGGCGCGCGGCGTGGTCTATGAGATCAAGGGCAACGGCCTGGTGGTCGTGCATACCGACCTCGTCTCCAAGGCCGAGCGGACCAAGCAGGCCGCCAGCGCGGCAGGCCTGACCGGGGACGCCCCGGCCGAGCAATCCTCGTCCGTCACCAAGGGGCATTATTGCCATGCCCGGCGGCGCAAGACCGTCGCCCTGCAAACCGCCCTGTCCCGCTCCCCCGTCATGGCCATGCGCGCCGCCTGCCTCGCCCTGATCGGCTGCGGCGAGAACGTCCGCATCCGCACCGAGCATCTGGGCGCCGACGACAAGGCGTGGTCGCAGGATGTCGAGGACACCATCGCCCACTACCTCCCCCGTTTCGCCGATGCCGCCAAGAAGGGCTTCGAGATCGCCGCCGGCGACGTGCGCCGCAAGGATTGGGGCGAGGCGGACAACGGCGCGGCCTGGGGCGCGCTGGCCGCCATGACCGACGCCGAGGTGGGCGAGTTCTTCGCCGCCCTGGTGGCCCTGCGCGTCGGCTCCTTCGCCACCTACAGCCCCGAGGCGGGCGACCGCCCCGCCGTGGTGGGGATGGCGCGCTCCCTCGGCCTGATCGGCGCCGAGGAGGCCCACGGCCTGACCCTGCTCCCCGAGGATCTCGACGGGCTCCGCAAGCCCGCCCTCCTCGACGTGTGGGCGCAGGTATCGCCCAACTCGGACGCCCCCGACGTCGGCGGTATCAAGGGCCTGCGCGAGGATATCGTCTGCCAAGCCCCGCCCACCTATGTCCTGCCCTCCCTGCGCTTCGGCCTCAAGGCCGAGATCGAGGCGGCATTGAAGGCGACCCCGCCCGCCGGTCCCGACCCCCGCCAGATCGACCTCGAGGAGGCGATCGCCGCCAAGGGGGTCCGTGACATCTCCCTCGAAACCATCGTCGCCGCCCTGGCGCCGGTCATCGACAATCCCTTTGCGCCCACCGGCGAAACGCCCCTGTTCGAGCTCGTGCCTGAGGCGCGGATCGAGGCGGCCGCCGGCACCCTGGCGCGGGCCTTTGGCCTCCCGTCGATCACCCCCGACGTCCTGTTGACCATCGAGGACCTCGACCACCTCGCGCTGGTGCTGGAAAACCACCGCGCCGCGCTGGCCACGGGAGAAGCCGCATGAGCACGCGCCGTCCCGCCGCCGCCGCAACGGATCATCTGTTCCGCTATCGTGGAATCGTCGTCACCTTCCGCGCCACCGCGCTGGGCGGCGGCGTCCGGGTCGAGGTGATCGGCCTCGACCCCGTGGCGATCGACGAGGCCTCGGCCCGGCTCGCCCGCGCCTGCGCCGAAACCGCCGCCGAAGTCCGCCACCTGTCGCCGGGAGAGCAATGCCGCCGCCTCGAGGTGACCGGCGCCTCCGCCTCCGCCGTGCGCGCCAAGTTCGCCCCGGTCGCCGCCGAGCTCGAGGGAGGCTTGGCATGAACCTCGGCGCCATGACCCTCGACGACCATATCGCCCGTTTCCTTGCCGGGGGCGGCCGCATTCAGGTCATTCAACCCGCGTCCGGCTTTGCCCCTCTTCCGGACAATCTCCGGCACCGGGGCCGCCGCACGCGCCCCCTCGGCGCCGAGGCGATCGCCGCCATCCCGCCGGCGACGGCTTGCGCGCCGCCTCCCTCTCCGCCCCGCACCGCCGGACCTCGCCCCGTGACGCGGCCGCCGCAAAAAGCGCACCGCCCCGGCCCCAAGCCCGCCGCCATCGAGCCCCGCATCGTCCGCGCCGCCCGATTGGCCATCACGGGACGGACGCGGCCGGAGATCGCCGCCGCCATGGGGATCGACGAGGATTCGGTCCGGTCCTACCTGTCGCGCGCCCGCAAGGCCGGTCTGGACGTCCGCCGGGGCAACTCGCCCGACCCCGCCTTGACCGCCCGGATCGCCGCCGCCTGGCGCGCCGTTCCGGACCCGACGACCCGCAAGATCGCCGCCGGGCTCGGCGTCGCGCGGACCACCGTCCTGAAACACCTCAAGCTCGCCGGCATCGCCCGGACACCCGCCCATTGCCACGCCAAGAGGGGGAAATAATGGCTGGAAGCGTCAACAAGGCCATCTTGGTCGGGCATCTCGGCCGTGATCCGGAGGTCCGCACCGGACAGGACGGATCGAAGATCGTCAATCTCAACATCGCCACCTCCGAGACATGGAAGGATCGCGGCACCGGCGAGCGCAAGGAAAAGACCGAGTGGCATCGGGTGGTGATCTTCAACCCCAACCTCGCCGAGGTGGCCGAGCGGTTCTTGAAGAAAGGCTCGCCGGTCTATGTGGAAGGCCAGATCCAGACCCGCAAATGGACCGATCAACAAGGTGTCGAGCGCTATTCGACCGAGGTGGTGATCGGCCGCTTCAAGGGCGACCTCACCCTCTTGCCGTCGAGCGGCGGCGGCAATCGCGGCCCCGCCGACGAGCGCGAGGGCTACGGCACCACCCGCGACCGCCCCTATGATGGCGGCGTCGCCCCCAACGGGCGCAGCACGTCCAGCATGGCCGGCGGCGGCGGATCATGGGAGCCTCCCGCCGATCTCGACGACGAGATCCCCTTCGCCACCGCCGCCGACGCCGCCGATCTGCTGCTCGGCCGGCGCAGCCGCTACCGCGTCCGGGGGTGACGGCAATGGACGGGGCGCGCGCCACTTGGGCCGAACTGGCGGAGCGGATCGAGGCCAGCTTCGCCGCCGCCGGCACCCTCGCGGATCTCAACCGCGCCGCCGACCGCGCCCGCGCCGATCTCGATCGCCTGAAAGCGCACGCCCCCAGCCTCGTGGACCCGCTCCGCGCCGCCTGGATCGCTCGCCGCGACGAGATCGCCGCCCCGTCCGACGCCCGCGACCACCCTCTCGTCCGGGCGGTGCTCGCCCATTTCCCCGACGCGACGATCGACGCAGTCCGCCCGATCCCGCGCCCCCAACCCGCCGAACCCGCGAATGCCATTCGCGACGCGGCCGAATAGGAGACGATGTCCGTGATTAAGACTAACCTCAACGCCGATACCGCGCCCATTTCCGGGAGCATCATCCCCGTTCCCGCCCTCGGCACCCCCATGGCCGGCGGGTTCTTCGGCGGCGTGTCCCGCGACGGCACGTGGATCATCGTGTCGCCCAAGGCCGAGGGCGAATCCGTCCTGGCCTGGAAGACCACCATGACCGCCAGCCCCGGGGCGATGTCGTTCGTCGACGGCCTCGCCAATACCCGCGACATCGCCGACGCCGATCACCCGGCCGCCGCCTTCTGCGCCGCCCTGCGCATCGGCGGCTTTGACGACTGGCACCTGGGCAGCCTGGACGACATGCAGACCCTGATGCGCAACCTGATGCCGCTGTCCGGCGGCAATCCCGCACAGACGGCGGTCGAGGCGTTCCAGGAGGGCGGCGCCGAGGCCTTCGAGGCGACGTGGCACTGGACCAGCACCCAGGACAGACCCGGCTACGCCTGGCTGCAGGACTTCGGCGACGGCCACCAGGACTTCTACGGCAAGGACTTCAGAACCCGGGTCCGAGCCGTCCGCAAATGCCTCCCCTTCACCCCCTGATCCCTTTACCGGCCGCTCCGGCGGCCGGGCCTTCCCACACGCACCATGGAGATCCGAATGAGCCTGATCACCCCCGCCATCACTCCCGCCATCGGAACGCCGATGGAAGGGGGATTCCTCGGAGCCCGGTATATCGACGAAAACGGCGCCCTGGCCGGTCTCGTCGTGTCGCGTGCTGAGGTTGGCGACTTCGACCCCGTTCCGTGGCTGAAGAAGCTCCGGGACGTGCCCGGCGCCTGCTCGCTGCTCGACGGCCGCGCCAATACCCGGGCGATGGCGGAAGCCGGCTCGGAGATCGCCCAGACGATCCTGGACCTCGAAATCGACGGCGTCGGCGGCTGGCACATCCCGGCGCTGGACCAGATGACCGCGCTCCGCGCCACCGCCATGCCCCGGGCCGGCATCACTCCGGCGCAGAGCCTGGCCGAGGTATTCCGGGAGGGCAGCCCCGAAGCCTTCCGGCAGGAATGGTACTGGACCAGCACCCAGTACAGCTCCGGCTCCGCCTGGCTGCAGTACTTCTACTACGGCTACCAGGACGGCAGCGCCAAGAGTTTCAGTTACCGGGTCCGAGCCGTCCGCAAATGTCTTCTTTAGCCCTTTAACCCTTTATCCGGCCGCTTCGGCGGCCGGGTGATGCCTGGAGGAGGTTTTGCATGGCGCTGGCCACTGAACTGCCCATCTACCGCGAGACATACGCCCTGGTCCAGCTTCTGGCGAAGCTGACGGGACAGTATCCCCGCAACTACCGGCAGGTTCTGGCCCGCGAGATCCTGACCGAGAGCCAGCAGATGGCGGTGGAGATCTTCCGCGCCAACTGCGTCACCGGCCCGGCCAAGGTGCCGCACATCGAGAGGATGCGCGAACACCTGGAGGTGCTGCGCTTGCAGTTGCGCCTGTCCAAGGATCTTCACCTGATCTCCCCCAAGCAATTCGGGGACACGGTGGAACTGACCACCGGCGTCGGCAAGCAGGCGACGGCATGGCTGAAATACGCGAGGAGCGCCTGATGCCCGAAGGTCAAGGCCTTCGCGCCCGTGCGCATCATTTGGTCGGGGTAGCGGCCCCTCCCGATGCATACGGGGTCGCTCCAGGCGCCGATGGGATACGGCGGGTGCTCCCCCGCGCGTCCCGGCGCAGCTCGGCCGGCGTCGATGAGGGGACTCAATCGCCGGCCCGGCCTGTACACCCCCGACAGGACTTGGTCCGGCTACGCCTGGCTGCAGAACTTCAACAACGGCAACCAGAACAACAACAACAAGAACAACAGAAACCGGGTCCGAGCCGTCCGCACATGATCACGCAACAGCCGTCAGACATCACCGTGTCCCAGCTTTTCGAGGCCTATTACGACTGCCGGCGCCACAAGCGCAACACGGCTTCCGCCCTGGACTTCGAGATGGTGCTGGAAAACAACCTGATGGACCTGCTGGCCGAGCTGCAGGCAGGCACCTGGATGCCGGGACCGGCGACCGTCTTCGCCATCACCCGCCCCAGGCCGCGCGAGGTGTGGGCCGCCCAGTTCCGCGACCGCATCGTCCACCACCTGGTCTACCGCGCCATCAACCCGCTGTTCGAGCCGGCGTTCATCGCCGATTCCTGCGCCTGCATCAAGGGGCGCGGCACGCTGTACGGCGCCGAGCGCCTGCACCGCCACCTACGCTCGGCCACCGAGAACTGGAGCAAGCCGGCCTTCTATCTGAAAGCCGACATCGCCAATTTCTTCGGATCGATCCGCCACGCCGACCTGTTCGCCATGCTGGCCCGCCGGATCAAGGACCCCACCATGCTGGAATTGTGCCGCAAGCTGGTGTTCCAGGACGTGCGCCGGGATGCCATCGTCAAGGACGGCGCCGGAACCCTGGCCCTGGTTCCGCCGCACAAAAGCCTGTTCCAGGCACTGCCCGGCATCGGCTTGCCCATCGGCAACCTGAGCAGCCAGTTCTTCGCCAACGTCTACCTGGACGGCCTGGACCAGATGATCAAGCGCCGCCTCGGCATGCGCCACTACGTCCGCTATGTCGACGACATGGTGCTGATCCACCCCGAGTCCAAGGCGCTGCTGTCCGCCGCCGAGGCCATCCGGGACCACCTGTCCGGAATCGGCCTGAAGCTTGCCGAGCACAAGACCTTCGTGGCGCCGGTCACCAAGGGCGTCGATTTCGTCGGCCACGTCATCCGCCCGCACCGCCGCCAGGGCCGCCCCAGAACCCACCGCGCCGCCCTGCGCCGGCTGATGGAGATCCCGGCCGAGGACTTCATGCCGTCCTGCAACAGCTATCTCGGCCTGTTCCGCCACGGCGGCAGCCGCAACCAGATCATCGCGCTCGCCCGGATCGCGCTCCGGCGCCGCCACTGGGTGGCCGCCGACCTGACCAAGGTGGGCGCCCGCCGCATCCCCACGCGGAGGACCGAGCCATGACCACGTCCGCACCGCACGACGACACCGTCCCGCCGGCAGAACTGCCGCCGCAGTGCCACGACTGCATCAATTCCACCGCCCGGGGCCACGTCTGCCTGGATAGGCATCCACAGACTGCCCCGTGCCCGCACCACGAACCGCTGCCCTACTGACATCGTTTAGACCGATGCAATTGGAAGGATAGTCTGATGACCGCAAACAGAATTGCCACCGCCGCCCACGAGATTGCGTACCAGGATCTAAACAAAATCTTGGCGAAGCACGCCGGGGCCCTTTCCCCGCTCGAAATACTGGCCATCGCGTCGAACATGGTTGGGAAGCTAGTGGCCCTCCAAGACCAGAGAGTGACGACGCCTGCTATGGCGATGGACGTCGTGGCCAAGAACATCCAGATCGGAAATCAACAGGCCGTAGACCAACTCGTCACAGCGCCCGGAACGGCCGCTTCGGCCCAGTAGACCTCGGATTAAGAGAGAAAGACCATGCAACCCCGCGCTCTGACGCCCGCCCAGCTCGCAGAAAGGTGGCAATGTTCGGACCAGCATGTTTACAATCTGGTCCGCGCGAAAAAGCTCCAGGCCATGCGGCTGGGAAAGCTCATTCGCATCACGATCCAGGCCGTGGAGGAATTCGAGTGCGGATCGTCGATTTCCGAGGAAAATGGTGCGCCGTCGTCCATGTCGGGGGAAAGCGATTCCGCCGGTCCCTCGGAAATCTCGACGCCACCCCGGATAATTACCCCGCTGCCCAGCGGGCGTGCGCTGATCTCGAAAGGGCGATCGCTCAGCCGAAGTCAGACACCATAGCCGATATCGTTGATGCCTATCTGGCCGATACCAAGGCCATCACCTCTGAATACATGCGATGGATGTGGGGCGTCCTCAAGCCCCATTGCGCAGGCCTCCGCCCCGACCAGATCGATCGGGGGTGGTGCCGGGAATATGCTTCCAAGCGCGGAAAAGCGCCGGCGACCATCCGCAAGGAAATATCCTTTCTGGCCGCCGCGATCCGCTGGGCGAAGGGAGACGCCGGCGGCGGAGCGGTCTTCGAACTCCCCTCACCTCCGCCGCCACGGGATCGGTGGTTGACCAGGCCAGAATTCATGCGGCTTCTCGACGCCGCGCAGCCGCATCCCCATTTGGTGACCTTCCTCCACTTGGCCCTGGCCACCGGGGCGCGCAAGGAAGCCATTCTCGAACTGACATGGCCACAGGTCGATTTCTCCGCCGGCCGGATCTTCCTGGGAAATAAGCCGGGAGGGAAGGCCCGCGCCGTGGTCCCCATGACCAAGAGCCTGCGCACCGTCTTGCAGGCGCAGAACCAGCGCCGCGAGGACAGCGGCTATGTGGTCGAATATGGCGGGGCCAAGGTCGGGAACATCAAGAAGGCATTCGCCACCGCCGCCCGCAATGCCGGGCTCGATGACGTCACGCCGCACGACCTACGTCATACCGCCGCCGTTTGGATGGCGGCCGATGGCGTTTCGATGGAGAAAATCGCCCAATACCTGGGGCACAGCGACCACAAGATCACCGAAAGGGTCTATGCCCGCTTCTCCCCTGACCACCTCAAGGACGCCGCCGCCGCCCTCGAGATATAGGATATTCCCCCTGGTTCAGATGAACCATTCCGGAGGAAAATAGAGAGAACTGCATTGGCTGTCTTGGTACGATTGGCGCAACATTTGGTTATTTTGGCGAAACAGCATACCATATGTTCCGGGGACCATCATTGGTAAGGGTAAGGTCGATGGTTCGATTCCATTCGGCAGCACCATGAAAGGCCTCCGGGAAACCGGGGGCCTTTCGCCTTTTCTGCCATTCTTGACCTTTCCGCCGCGCCGATTCCGGCTACCATGGCCCCGGCACGGCGTGTGGGGCGGTTCGAGGGCCATGGGCGGGGATAGCCGAAGCGATCTGGAATTGTGGCGGGCAGCGCGCTCCGGCGACGACGCGGCCTGGGCGGCGCTGGCCCGCCGCTGGGCCGATCTGCTGTGGGGCTGCTGCCGCAAGGTGTTCGACGAGGCCGAGTGCGCCCGGGAATTTCCCGCCCTGGTCCGGCGCCTGGGGGCCGAGCGGGCGGCCATGCTGTCCGACTGGGACGGCCGGTCCGGCTTTTCCACCTTTCTGGGGCTGAAGGCCGCCGATGGACTGGCGGAGCGCATCACCACCCTGCTGGCCGAGGATTCCCGGCGCGGCTGGACTGCCTTCGAGCGCTTCTTCGCCGACGACCTCGGCCGCATGGTCCGCCGCCGGCTGGAAGGCGAGGATGCCGAGGATATCTTGCAGGAGTTGCGCCTGCGCCTGATGGCCGATGGCGGGTCCCCGGTGCGGCGCTATGACGGGCGGGGCAGCTTCACCGGCTATGTGCGCCGCGTCGCCCATAACCTGATGGAAGACATCCTGCGCGCCCGCGACGGGCGGCGGCGCGAGCCCGACGCCATCCGCAAGCTGGGCGAGTTGGAGCGCCGCACCTATCATCTGGTCCACATCCAGGGCTATCGCGCCGACCAGTTGCCCGATCTGCTGTCCCTTCCGGCGGCCGAGGCCATGGCCGCCCTGGACCGGGCCGAGGCGGCCCTGGGGCCTCGGCTGGTCCAGCCCGCGCCGCGCATGGTGCCGCTGACCCTGGTGGATGGCGACGGGCGGGAGTGGGAACGCCCCCTGCCCCATTGGGCGCCCTCGCCCGAGGAAGCCCTGAGCACGGCGCAGGAACGGGAGGAGCTGGAGCGGGCCTGTACCGCCTTGGCGGCGGCCATGGCCCGGCTTCCCGCTTTGGCCCGCCAGTATCTGCGCCTTCGCTTCCTGGAGGTGCCTCCCCTGGCGCCCCGCCACATCGCCGGACGGCTGGGCCTGCCGGTGGACGAGCTGTATCGGCGGCGGAAAAGCTGGGAAGCCTTGCTGCTGGATGAATTAAGGGCGGAAGGGGTGGAGAAATTCCCCCTGCCGCCCGTCTGACCAGGGGATGACGATGTCGGACAAGCCCATGCGCGACCAAGACCTCAGCCGCACCCTGTTCTCCGATACGCCGGACCAGGCCGCCGCCGCCCTGGCGCGGCAGGCCCTGGACCGCCTTGACGGCCAGGGACCGGCCTGGCTGGACGAGCTGACGCAGGCCCCGCCCAAGGCGCCCCCCGCCTTGGTGGAGGCCGCCCTGGCCAAGGCCCGCCCGTCACCGCCCCGCCGCCTCTGGCTGTGGAGCGGCGCCCTGGCCGCCGCCGCCCTGGCCGGGCTGCTAGTGATCCGCGCCGAGCCGCCGCCGGTGACGGTGGTGGAACCCGTCGCCCCCCCCTCTCCCGCCGCGCCCAAAGGGCTGGTCAATGCGGTGCAGGAGACGGTGATGCCAGCCAAGCCCATTACCGCCGCCATCGCCACTACGCCCCGGATACGGGAAACCCTGGCCGCCCATCTGGCCCAGCCCGGCGAGGCGACCCGGACGGCCCTGCTGGGGGCCTTGCGGGATTCCGGGGTGCGCCTGGACCTGTCGCCGGACGTCACCGCCCTTCAGGTGGGCGTAAAGCCCCCCCTGCCTCCCCGCCTGACCGTCACCTGGACGGCAAGGGCGGCCTCGTCATCGCGCCGTGAAGACGACTTGCACGCACGGGGCTACCGCCCGGACCCGTTTCTTTTGATTTCAATCGATTAAGAAACTGAAGGGCTCGGGAAGCTGGGCTTCCCGATTGGGGGACCGGGGGCAAACGCCCCCGAATGGCCGCAGCTATCCGAACAGCCCCGCCATATGGCGCCCGACCTCTTCGGCGTGAAAGCGCGCCACCTTGTTGGTGGGCGGCAGGGCTTCGTCCAGGAAGAAGCGGGGCAGTTCGTCATCGGCGGTGAGGAACCCGGCCTCCTGGTTGAAGCGATGTTCGAGGCGCAGGGTCTCGCGGCCGATTTCCAGGAAGAATTCGGGATCGATACTGGTGCCGTGACAGGCGTTGACCGCCTCGGCCAGCAATTGCCGGTTGGTGTCGGTCACCGAGCGCCCGAACACGCACAAGCCCAGCGAATCGGCGATGGCGGCGTTGATCTGGGCGGTGATGCTGGCCTCGACCACCTCGGCAACGCTTTTGTCCTTGGTGTCCATCATGGGCAGGTTGCCGGTGGTGTGATCGGCGCCCTGGGCGGTGGTCATCATGGACACGCCGGTGACCTCGATCACCCGGGGGTCATAGGCGCTGATGGCCTGCTTCTTGATCACCGGCACCCGCCGGACGCCGTAATGCTCGCCCACCCGGGCGGTGCCCTGGGCCAGCAGCCGGCCGCGCTCGTTGCCGGCGCCGATATCGGCCAGGGCCTGAGCCACGAAGCCCACATCGCCAAAGGCGCCCTGGCCCGCCTCCATCAGCACGCCCATGGTGGCCCCGGTCTCGATGGTGTCGATGCCCAGGTCGTTGCAGATGTAGTTCAGCCGGGCGATGTCGTCGGGATCGTCCAGGCCGCAATTGGTGCCGAGCAGGCCCAGGGTCTCGTATTCCAGGGGCGAGACCAGTTCCTTGCCGTTCTCGTCCACGTATTCGTTGCTGCACTGGATGACGCAGCCGGGCATGCAGGCATGGGAGGGATTGCCGCCCCGCCCCATGTTGCGCTCACGGATATAGTCGCCGCCCACCTTCAGGGGCTCCACCTTGGGGTCGACCAGTTGCCCGGCGCTGAAATTGCGCACCGGCATGCCGCCGACATAATTGGTGAAGTCGCCCACCATGGCGGTGCCGCGTTCCTTCATGGCCTTGACCGGCGCCTGCTCGGACAGCTTGGCGGCGTAGTCCTTGGTGGACGCCATGACCTTGGCGCGGTCGTGGAGTTCGGGAATCTTGGTAAGGTCGACGACGATGGCCTTGACCTTCTTGGAGCCCATCACCGCACCCACCCCGCCGCGCGCCGCCAGACGGGCCGGACGGCCTTCGCGGTCGCTGAACGAGATGCCGCCTAGCAATCCCAGGCGCTCGCCCACCGGACCGCACTGGGCGATGCTGACCTTCTTGCCGTAGGCCTCGTGCAGCATGGCGGCCACCTCGAAGGTGCCCTTGCCCAGATAGGGTTCGGCACTGGTGAAGGTGATGTCGCCCTCCTTGGTGATGCGGATCACCACCCATTCGTCGCAGCAGCCGTGCAGGGTCAGGCCCGCCAGGGCAAGCTGCCCCAGGGCCACGGCGAAGGTACCGCCGGTATTGGCCTCCTTGATGCCGCCGGTCAGGGGGCTCTTGCAGCCGACGCTGAGACGGTTGGCGTTGGACAGGTTGGTGCCGGCATAGGGACCGGCGGAGAAGATCAGGGGATTGTCCGGCCCCAGGGGATCGACCCGGGCCACCCCGGACTCCAGCAGGGTCCTGGCGATGAGATAGCGGCCCGCCCGGGCGAGATCGTCGCCGCGGATCTCGGCCTTGGTGATGGTGCGGGACGTCAGATCCACGTGGAGATGGGTGCGCATGCAAATGACTCCTAGATCACGCCGGAAGAACGGAGTTCGGCCCGCTCGCCCTCGTCCAGGCCCAGCAGGCGGGCGAGGACGTCGTCGGTGTCGGCGCCCAGCAGCGGCGGCGGCCGGTCATAGGTCACCGGCGTCTTGGACAAATGGATGGGATTGGCCACCAGGCGCAGGTCTTCGCGCTGGGGATGCTCCATGGCCACCGCCATGCCGCGATGCTTCACCTGGGGATCGGCGAAGACCCGGTCCAGGCTGTTGATGGGGCCGCAGGGCACCCCCGCCTTTTCCAGTTCGGCGATCCAGTAATCGGCGTCGTGCTCGGTCATGATCTCGACCAGCACCGGCACCAGGATGGCGCGGTGGCGCACCCTGTCGGCATTGGTGGCGTAAAGGGGATCGGTCCCCAGCTCGGGATGCCCGGCCACCTCGCAGAAACGGCGGAACTGGGCGTCGTTGCCGATGGCCAGGATGATGTGGCCCTCGGCGGTGGCGAAGGCCTGATAGGGCACGATATTGGGATGGGAATTGCCCAGACGCTTGGGGATAACGCCGCCCACCAGGTAATTGGTGGCCTGATTGGCCAGCACCGCCACCTGCACGTCGAGAAGGGCCAGATCGATGTGCTGGCCTTCGCCGGTGCGGTCGCGATGGGCCAGGGCGGCCAGCACGGCGAAGCCGGCATACATGCCGGTGAAGATGTCGGTGAGCGCCACGCCCACCTTCATGGGCTCGCCATCGGGGGTACCGGTCAGGCTCATCAGCCCGCCCATGCCCTGGACCAGGAAGTCGTACCCCGCCCGCTGGGCATAGGGGCCGTCCTGGCCGAACCCGGTGATGGAGCAATAGACCAGATCGGGCTTGATCGCCTTCAGGGAGTCGTAATCCAGGCCGTACTTGGCCAGACCGCCCACCTTGAAGTTTTCCAGCACCACGTCGCATTGGGCGACCAATCGGCGGACCAGGGCTTGGCCTTGGGGCTGGGTGAAATCGATGGTCACCGAGTGCTTGCCCCGGTTGGCCGACAGGTAATAGGCACTTTCGCCCCGTCCCTCGTCCGCGTCCAGGAAGGGCGGTCCCCAGGCGCGGGTGTCGTCACCCTCGCCCGGCTTCTCGATCTTCAGGACCTCGGCCCCCATATCGGCCAGCAACTGGCCCGCCCAGGGACCGGCCAGCACCCGGCTGAGGTCAAGAATGCGCAGATGGGACAAGGCTCCGGTCATGGATGCGCCCTTGTGTCTAGAGGATCACCGGCACGGTGGTGGCGGGCGGCGTGTTGCGGCTGCGCTCGGTGCGGATGATGCCGTCGATGATGGTCATGCTGACGCCCGGCAGATCGCCGAGACGCACGCTGTCCAGCAGGTTGGTCCCGGCCGAGTGCTGCGCCTTGTCCATGATGACGAAATCGGCGGCCCGGCCGATCTCCATCAGACCCACGTCCAGATCATGGATGCGCGCCGTATTGCCGGTGGCGAAGCAGAAGGCCGTCTCGGGAGCCACGTCGCCCAGGCTGGACAGCATGGCGATCATGCGCAGGATGCCCAGGGGCTGCACCCCCGAGCCGGCGGGGGAATCGGTGCCGAGGATGACCCGCTCCAGCTGCTTCAGTTCCTTGGCGGCGCGCAACGCCACCAGGGCCGAGCGCTGGTTGCCGTTGTGGACGATCTCTATGGCCCGCTGACAGGTCTCGCACAGACAGGCGATCTGCTTGTCGGGCAGCGCCGTATGGCCGCCGTTGATATGGCCGATCACGTCGGCATCGGCCTCCAGGATGACGTCCTGATCGATCAGACCCGAACCGGGGATGGAGGGGCCGCCGGTATGGATGGTGCTGCGGATGCCGTATTTACGCGCCCAGGCCACCATCTGGCGGGCCTCCTCGGCGCCCTTGACGCCCCCTAAGCCCACCTCGCCCAGCAAGGTGACGCCGGCCGCGGCCAGTTCCTTGAAATCCTCTTCCACCATGCCCTTTTCCACCACGGGGGCACCGGCGTGGACTTTGACGCCGCCGGGGCGGAAATTGGCGAAGGCGCGCTGGGCGGTGATGGCCAGGGCCTTGACCCCGACGATGTCCTTGGGGCGGCCGGGCAGATGCACCTCGCCCGCCGAGATCATGGTGGTGACGCCGCCGTGCAGGAAGGAATCGATCCAGCCGATCTGGTTCTGCCGCGGCGTCCAGTCGCCGAACACCGGATGGACATGGCTGTCGATCAGGCCCGGCGCCAGGGTGGTGCCCTGGCAGTCCACCACCTTGGCGCCCTCGGCATCCAGATCCTTGGCCTTGCCCATGGCGGCGATGCGTCCGTCCTCGACCAGCACGGAATCGGCGTCCAGGATCGGCCGGTGAAGATCGCCGCTGAGCAGCAGGCCGATATTGCGAATGACCAATCTGGCGGACATGGGGGCCTCCCGCATGTTGTTTGTGTACGAACAAGTGTGCATGCGCTATAATCCGCTTGTCAATGGCCGAGAGACGCCATGGGACGCGACGACACCGGGCGGTTATCCACACTTTCGGCCTTGCCAAGCCCGGATAATCTGACATGAAACACTCTCCGATTCGACAGGCGGTTGAGATCCATGCAAGAGGCGGCCATGAACAAGCCCGAGGCGCCCGACTCCCAGCCCGATGAACCCGCGGCGGAAGGCCTTGACTATGCGCTGGACGGGCAGATCGGCTTCGTCATCCGCCGGGCGCACCAGCGGACCACCGCCATCTTCCAGGAGCACTTCCCCGACCTCACCCCCACCCAGTGGGCGGTGCTGGCCAAGCTGCACGAAACCGGCCCGCTGTCTCAGAATCTGGTGGGGCGGATGACCGCCATGGATGCCGCCACCATGCAGGGCGTGGTGCGGCGCCTGATGGAGCGCGATCTGGTGACCCGGACCAGCGATCCCAACGACCGCCGGCGCCTGACCCTTTGCCTGACCCAGCTGGGCCGCGAGACGGTCGCCGGCCATGCCGAAAAGGCCCTGGCGGTCAGCCGCGAGACCCTGTCGCCCCTCAGCCCGCGTGAGCGTGAAACCCTGCTGAAGCTGCTTTTGCGCCTCACCTGATTATTGTGCGCTGCACAATTTTACGGCTTTTCACTTTTTTGCCCAAAGCCTGATCACCACCCTTGACACTGCCGCCCCCTTTTTCGTTAACATCATATGTGTACGAACAATACGGCAGAGACCCGCCGTAGGAGCCACGGGAAGGAAGGCAGAACCATGCGCTGCGACTATCCAACCACCGTGAACGAGGCGCTGGCGCTGTTGGCCGCCGCGCCCGACAGCGTCCTGGTCGCCGGCTGCACCGATTTCTTTCCCGCCCAGGGCCTAGCCCCGATCACCCGGCCGATCATCGACCTGTCGGCCATCGCCGAGGCCCGGGGCATCGCCGCCGGGGCCGATGGCTGGCGCTTCGGCGCGCTGACTACCTGGAGCGATATCGCCACGGCCGACCTGCCCGCCCGCTTTCGCGGCCTGCAGCAGGCGGCGCGGCAGGTGGGCGCCCTTCAGATCCAGAATGTCGGCACCATCGGCGGCAATCTGTGCAACGCCTCGCCCGCCGCCGACGGCGTGCCGCCGCTGCTGTGCCTGGACGCCTCGGTGGAGCTGGCTTCGGCGGAGGGCACCCGCAAGGTGCCGCTGGACCGCTTCATCCTGGGCAACCGCAAGACCGAACGCCGCCCCGACGAGATGGTCACCGCCATCCTGATTCCCGACGGCGGCGCCAAGGCCGCCTCCGCCTTCCTGAAGCTGGGCTCGCGCACCTCTTTGGTGATTTCCATCGCCATGGTCTCGGTGCTGCTGGAGGCCGATGGCGCGGGCAAGGTGGCCCGGGCCGCCGTCGCGGTGGGCGCCTGTTCGGTGGTCGCCAAGCGCCTGGAGGCGCTGGAGGCCGATCTGCGGGGCCAGCCCGTCTCGCCCGGCCTGGCCGATCTGGTCACCCCCGCCCATCTGTCGCCGCTCAGCCCCATCCGGGATCTGCGCGGCACGCCGGAATATCGCCTCGACGTGGCGCTGACCATGATCCGTCGCGGGCTTGCCGAAGTCGGAGGCCTTGTCTGATGAAGCGCCAGACCCTCTCCATCAACGGGACCAGCCACAGCCTGGAGGTGCCGCCCATGCGCCGCCTCTCCAAGGTCCTGCGCGAAGACCTGGGCCTGCGCGGCACCAAGGTGGGCTGCGACGCCGGCGATTGCGGCGCCTGCACCGTGCTGATCGACGGCGAATCGGTGTGCAGTTGCATGATTCCCGTGGGTCGACTGACCGGTCGGGAAATCATTACCGTCGAGGGGCTGTCGGAGGGCGCCGCCCTGGGACGGCTGCAACGCGCCTTCGAGCATTTCGGCGCCGCCCAGTGCGGCATCTGTACGCCGGGCATGCTGAATGCCGCCACCGCGCTGCTGCGCTCGCGCCCCCGTCCCTCCGAGGACGAGGTGCTGGACGCCATCGGCGGCGTGCTCTGCCGCTGTACCGGCTACCGCAAGATCGTCCAGGCGGTGGTGGAATCCCACCGCTTCGCCGACGAGCCGGTGGTGCCCGAGGCCGGGTCCTCGGTCGGCACCCGCCTGCGCCGCCTGGATGGGCGGCAAAGGGTGGACGGCAGCGAGATCTACGGCGACGACGTCTGCCCGCCCGATTGCCTGTTGGTGCGGGTGATCCGCTCGCCCCATCCCCATGCCCGCTTCACCATCGGCGACCTGACGGCGCTGCGGGTGGCCTATCCCGGCATCGTCCAGGTGCTGACCGCCGCCGACGTGCCCGGAATCAACCTGTTCAGCGTCATTCCCGGCATGGAGGACCAGCCCGCCTTCGCCGAGGGGCTGGTGCGCTATCGCGGCGAGGCGGTGGCCGCCGTGGTGATGGAGGCCGACACCAACGACATCTTCCAGGATGCCGACTTCCCCGTGCTGTGGGAGGTCCTGGAACCGGCCCTGTCCATGGAGCAGGCCACGGCCGCCGACGCGGTGCTGCTGCATGCCAAGCGCCCCGGCAACATCCTGGTGCGCGGCTTCGTGCAGAAGGGCGACCTGGATCTGCACTGGGCCAAGGCGGCCCAGGTGGTGGAGGACAGCTTCACCACCGGCTTCGTCGAGCACGCCTATATCGAGCCCGAGGCCGGCTATGCCCGCCGGGTCGGCGACACCATCGAGATCTACGCCTGCACCCAGGCGCCCTACATGGACAGGGACAGCGTCGCCGCCATCATGGCCCTGCCCCCCGAGCAGGTGCGCATCATCCCCACCGCCGTGGGCGGCGGCTTCGGCGGCAAGCTGGACGTGTCGCTGCAGCCCTATGTGGCCCTGGCCGCCTGGAGCCTGGGACGGCCGGTGCGCTGTCTTTACACCCGCACCGAATCCATGGCCTCGTCCACCAAGCGCCACCCGGCCGCCATCACCGCCCGGGTGGGCGCCGGCGCGGACGGCAAGCTGACGGCCATGGAGTTCGATGGCGACTTCAACACCGGCGCCTATGCCTCCTGGGGGCCGACCGTGGCCAACCGGGTGCCGGTCCATTGCTCCGGCCCCTATTTCATCCCGGCCCTGCGGGCGCGGACCCGGGCCATCCACACCAACAATCCGCCGTCGGGCGCCTTCCGCGGCTTTGGCATCCCCCAGGCCTCCATCGCCCAGGAAAGCCTGTTCGACCAGCTGGCCGACAAGCTGGGACTGGACCGGCTGGAGTTCCGGCGCATCAACGCCATCACCGCCGGCCAGCCCACCGCCACGGGACAGATCCTCACCGCCAGCGTCGGGCAGCAGGCCTGCTTCGACGCCCTGGTTCCCCGCTGGCAGGAGGCCCTGGCCGCCGCCGAGGCCTTCAACCGCACCGCCGGCGACCGGCGGCGCGGCGTGGGCGTGGCAGGCATGTGGTACGGCTGCGGCAATACCTCCATGAGCAACCCCTCCACCATCCGGGTGGCGCTGCGGGCCGACGGCGCGGTGGTGCTGTTCCAGGGCGCCGTGGACATCGGCCAGGGCTCCAACACCGTCATCACCCAGATCTGCGCCGACGCGCTGGGCATCGAGATCGGCAAGTTCACCCTGGTGATGGGCGACACGGCGCTGACCGCCGACGCGGGCAAGACCTCGGCCTCGCGCCAGACCTTCGTGTCGGGCCGGGCGTCGCAGCTGGCCGGGCTGGACCTGCGCGACAAGATCCTGCGCATGGTCAATGCCGGAGCCGATTCCAGGCTGAGCCTGGACGGGAGTATCCTGTGCGTCAGCGACGGCGCCGACACCCACCAGATCGACCTGCAAAGCCTGGCCCGCGACCAGGATGGGCTGGTCATGGATGGCGAAGGCACTTTCGACCCGCCCACCGAAAAGCTGGACGCCAACGGCCAGGGCATTCCCTACGCCACCTACGGCTTCGGCGCCCAGATGGCCGAGGTGGAGGTGGACACCGCGCTGGGCACCGTCAAGGTGCTGAAGATCATCGCCGCCCACGACGTGGGCCGCGCCATCAATCCCATGCTGCTGGAAGGCCAGATCGAGGGCGGCATCGCCCAGGGCCTGGGGCTTGCCCTGATGGAGGAATACATCCAGGGCCGCACCGAGAACCTGCACGACTACCTGATCCCGACGGCGGGCGACATTCCGCCCATCGAGACCATCATCATCGAGGATGCCGAGCCCCTGGGACCCTTCGGCGCCAAGGGCATCGGCGAGCAGGCCCTGATCCCCACCGCTCCGGCCATCCTGGGCGCCATCCGCCACGCCACCGGCGTCACCATCCGCCAGGTCCCCGCCACCCCGGACCGGGTCCGCGCCGCCATCCGTGCCGCCAAGGGAGTTCCGTCATGAGCGACGTCGTCGAAGCCGGCATCATCAATTGCGACGCCTGCCCGGTGCTGTGCCGCATCCGCGAGGGGCGTTCGGGGGCCTGCGACCGCTATGCCAATACCGGCGGCACGCTCACCCGCGTCGACCCGCTGGTGGTGGTCCAGGCCATCAAGGAGAAGGACGGCAAGCTGATCCCCTTCCTGTCCACCGACCGGGAATGGGACGGCGCCGTGGTCTCCAACTCGCCCACCTTCATCACCGGCATCGGCGCGTCGACCACTTATCCCGATTACAAGCCCGCCCCCTTCATCGTCGCGGCCGAGCATGACGGCGTCGACATGGTCACCGTGGTGACCGAAGGCATCTTCAGCTATTGCGGCGTCAAGGTGAAGATCGACACCGACCGCTTCTTAGGCCCGGAACAGTCCACGGTGAGGGCGGGCGGCGAGGCGGTGGGCCATGTGACCACCAGCGAGTACGGCTCGCAAATGCTGTCCATCGGCGGCGTCCACCATCTGACCGGCGGCTCCAAGAAGGAGGGCAAGCTCACCTGCGACACCATGCTGGCGCTGTGCAACAAGCAGGCGGTGGAGCTGACCATCGATAACGGCGCCACCGTGGTGGTCCAGGCGGGTCAGGCCCCCATCGTCAACGGCACCGTCGAGGAACGCATGCGGGTGGGCTGCGGCTCGGCCACCATCGGCATGTTCGCCAAGCAATGGTTCGGGCTGGTGGAAGAGGTGGTGGTGGTCGACGACCACATCACCGGCCTGCTGTCCGAGCACAAGGCCGGACGCTATCTCGGCATCGAGGACAGCGGCGCGGTGATCCGCGGCCGCCGCTCGACGCTGGGGCGCTATTTCCAGGTGGCAGAGCCGGGGACCGGCTGGGGCGGCACCAACATCACCGACCCGCTGTCCATCCTCGACCCATTCAATCCCAAGGTGGCCAAGCCCGGCCATCGCCTGCTGATGGTCAGCACCACCGGCGAACATGCCGGCTATTACGTCCTGGATCAGGACCTGAAGCCGGTGGAGGCCGAGATGCCCGCCGCCGTGGCCGCCACGGTGGAGCGCATCCGCGAGAATTGCGAGGCGGCGCTGTGCTCGGTGGTGTTCATCGCCGGAGCGGGCGGCTCGCTGCGGGCCGGGGTCACCGAGAACCCGGTCAAGCTGACCCGCTCGGTCAAGGACTCACTGACCCTGGTCACCAGCGGCGGCGCCCCGGTCTATGTCTGGCCGGGCGGCGGCATCACCTACATGGTCGACGTGCTGCGCATGCCCGACCACTCGTTCGGCGCCGTGCCCACCCCCGCTTTGGTGGCGCCCATCGAGTTCACCATGCGCCTCGACGACTATCGCGCCCTGGGCGGCCACATGGATGCCGTGGTGCGGCTGGAGCAGGTCATCAATCAGGATCGGCGCAAATCGGTGCAATGGGACCCGGACAATCCCTGGCCCATGCTGAAGCGGAACTACAAGTGGGGGGACGACACGTGACCCCGCCCGTTGCCGCCCTGTTGCCCGACGGCAAGCGCCTGCACCTCCAGCACGGCCCCATCGACCTGATCGTCGAGGCCTTCGGCGGCGAGGTGGAGGTGGCGGCAGCCTATGCCCAGGCGGCGGCGGCCTTTCCCGCCCTCCTGCCCCGGCTGGTGGAGGAACTTCCCACCCTGCGGTCGGCCGCTACCCCCAGCATGGCGCTATTCGGCCCGGTGGCCCGGCGCATGCTGGCCGCCGTGCGGCCCCATTGCGCCACCTTCATCACCCCCATGGCGGCGGTGGCGGGCTCCGTGGCCGACGAAATCCTGGCCGCCATGGTCAAGGATCGCCGGCTGGAGCGCGCCTATGTCAACAATGGCGGCGATATCGCGCTGCACCTTACACCCGGCAGCCATTTCACCGTGGGCATGGTCTCGGACCAGGATCATCCCAGCCTGGACGGGAGGATGACCGTCACCGCCGATCTGCCGGTGCGCGGCATCGCCACCAGCGGACGGGGCGGGCGCTCGTTCTCGCTGGGCATCGCCGATTCGGTCACCGTGCTGGCCCGTGACGCGGCCGCCGCCGATGCCGCCGCCACCCTGATCGCCAACGCGGTCGATGTGGAGCACCCGGCCATCCGCCGCCAGCCCGCCCGCGATCTGGCCCCCGACAGCGACCTGGGCGAGCGGCTGGTCACCGTGTCGGTCTCTCCCCTTCCCCCCGCCCTGGCCGGTGTCGCCCTGGACGCCGGAACGGCGGTGGCCAAGGCCATGATCGACCGGGGCCTGATCCATGCCGCCTGCCTTTGCCTGCAGGGCCAAACCCGCTTCGCCGGAAGCGGGGAGCTTTCCCAAGACCTGAAAATCGCCATCGGCCAATAAGGACACAGCCATGATCGAAGTCCGCAAAATCGTCACCATCAAGGAAGAGATCTTCCATGAAGGCGGTCCCGTGGCCGCCAAGCCGCTGCTGCGCGTCGCCGCCCTGGCGGTGATCAAGAACCCCCATGCCGGCCGCTATGTGGAAGACATCCAGGGGACCATGAAGGAGCTGGAGCCCCTGGGCCTGGAACTGGCCGACCGTCTGGTGGCCATCCTGGGCGGCGACCGCTCCATCGTGGAAGGCTACGGCAAGGGCGCCATCGTCGGCGAGGCGGGCGAGTTGGAGCACGGCGCCCTGTGGCACGTCCCCGGCGGCTACGCCATGCGCGAAGGCCTGGGCGACGCCAAGGCCATCGTGCCGTCCACCAAGAAGGTGGGCGCGGTGGGCGCCCGGCTGGACGTGCCGGTCACCCATGTGAACGCCTCGTATGTACGCAGCCATTTCGACGCCATGGAAGTGGGCGTGCCCGACGCGCCGCGCTCCGACGAGATGGTGGTGGTGCTGGTGATGACCACGGGTCCGCGCATCCATGCCCGGGTCGGCGGCCTCAAGGCCTCCGAGGTCAAGGGCGAGGACGGATTACGATGAGCGCCCGCATCCGCAAGATCGTGGTGGTGGTCGAGGAGACCCGCTCCGAGATGGGCCGCCCCGTCGAGCCCCCCACCCGCAAGGCGGCCGCCGTGGCGGTCATCGCCAATCCCTTCGCCGGGACCTATCAGGAGGACCTGTCCGAGCTGATCGCCATGGGCGAGGAGTTGGGCGCCCTGCTGGGGCAAAAGGCGGTGGAGGCGCTGGGCATCGCCCCCGCCCAGGTGGAAAGCTACGGCAAGGCCGCCGTGGTGGGCGAAAACGGCGAGCTGGAGCATGCCGCCGCCCTGCTTCACCCCAAGCTGGGCGCGCCCCTGCGCAAGGCGGTGGAGAAGGGCGCCGCCCTGGTGCCGTCGTCCAAGAAGCGGGGCGGCATGAACGCTCCCATCGACATTCCGCTGGGACACAAGGACGCCGCCTTCGTGCGCAGCCATTTCGACGCCATGGAAGTGCGAGTGCCCGATGCGCCCCGCGCCAACGAGATCGTGGTCGCCGTGGCGGTCACCGATTCAGGACGCCCCCTGCCGCGCGTGGGAGGCCTGACAGTGAGTGAGATCAAGGGTGAGGACGGCCTGCGCTGACGCAGGACCGGTGTCGACACACGTCAAGGAGGGTTTCATGGATCGCAGAACCGTATTGAAGAGCTTTGCCCTGGCCGCCCTGATGGCCGGCAGCCAGATGGGCACCGCGTCGGCCGCCGACACCATCAAGATCGGCGAGATCAACTCCTACACCTCTCTGCCCGCCTTCACCCTGCCCTACCGCAGCGGCTGGCAACTGGCGCTCGACGAAATCAATGCCGCCGGCGGCATCAACGGCAAGAAGCTGGAAGTGATTTCCCGCGATGACGGCGGCAAGCCGGGCGACGCGGTGACCGCCGCCAACGAGCTGGTCAGCCGCGAGAACGTCTCGGTCCTGTTCGGCACCTTCTTCTCCCATATCGGCCTGGCGGTCTCGGACTTCGCCAACCAGCGCAAGATTGTCTTCGTGGCCGCCGAGCCGCTGACCGACGCCCTGACCATGGAAAAGGGCAACCGCTACACCTTCCGCCTGCGCCCCGGCACCTACATGCAGGCCGCCATGCTGGTGGATCAGGCCGCCAAGCTGCCGGCCAAGACCTGGGCCACGGTGGCGCCCAATTACGAATACGGCCAGGTGGCCGTAAAGGTGTTCAAGGAGCTGATGAGCGCCAAGCGTCCCGACATCAAGTGGGTGGACGAGCAATGGCCCGCCATGGGCAAGATCGACGGCGGCGCCACGGTCCAGGCCCTGGCCCGCGCCGAGCCGGAAGCCATCTTCAACGTCACCTTCGGCGCCGATCTCACCAAGTTCATCCGCGAGGGCAACACCCGCGGCCTGTTCAAGAACCGTTCGGTGGTCAGCCTGCTGACCGGCGAGCCGGAATACCTGGACCCGCTGGGCGACGAGACGCCGTCGGGCTGGATCGTCTCGGGCTATCCCTGGGAGCAGATCAAGACCCCCGAACATGAAGCCTTCCTCAAGGCCTACAAGGCCAAGTTCAACGATTATCCGCGCCTGGGCTCGGTGGTCGGCTACAACACCATGAAGGCGGTGGCCGAGATGATCCGCAAGGCCGGCTCGGTCGATACCGACAAGCTGATCGCCGCCGGCGAGGGCCTGAAGATCGACAGCCCGCTGGGCCCCATCACTTTCCGGGCCGAGGATCACCAGTCCACCATGGGCGGCTATATCGGCAAGACCGCCATGAAGGACGGCAAGGGCATGATGGTCGATTGGCACTATGCCAACGGCGCCGATTACCTGCCGGCCCTGGCCGAGGTGGCCAAGGCGCGTCCCAAGAACTGAGCCTGACGCCGGGCGGCGGGTGACAAGGCCCGCCGCCCCCTTTCCTCCCCCGACCTCCGGCCGACAGGAGAGCGCCCAGTGAGCTTCTTCTTCATTCAATTCCTCAATGGGCTTGCCTCGGCGTCGTCCCTGTTCCTGGTGGCCTCGGGCCTGTCCATCATCTTCGGCGTCAGCCGCATCGTGAACTTCGCCCACGGCTCGTTCTACATGCTGGGCGCCTATATGGCCTTCACCCTGGTGCAGAAGCTCAGCGGTGGCACCGTCTTCGGCTTCTGGGGCGCCATCGTGCTGGCGGCGGCGGCCGTCGCCCTGGTGGGCGCCGTGGTGGAGATGGTCCTGCTGCGCCGCATCTACCAGGCGCCGGAACTGCTGCAATTGCTGGCCACCTTCGGGCTGGTGCTGATCGTCCAGGATCTGGTGCTGGTGCTGTGGGGGCCGGAGGACCTGCTGGGGCCGCGCGCCCCCGGTCTCAAGGGCGCCATCGACATCTTCGGCCAGTCCTTTCCCCAATACGATTTCGTGCTGATCATCCTGGGGCCGGTGGTTCTCGGGCTGCTGTGGCTGTTGTTCCACCGCACCCGCTGGGGCACCCTGATCCGCGCCGCCACACAGGACCGCGAGATGGTCGCGGCGCTGGGAGTCAATCAGGCCTGGCTGTTCACCTCGGTCTTCACCCTGGGCGCCTTCCTGGCCGGTCTGGGCGGGGCGGTGCAGTTGCCGCGCGAGGCCGTCAACCACGTCATGGACCTGCAGATCATCACCGAGGCCTTCGTCATCGTGGTGATCGGCGGACTGGGCAGCGTGCTGGGCGCCTTCCTGGCGGCGGTGATCATCGGCGAGTTGAACGCCTTCGGCATCCTGATCTTCCCGCAACTGACCCTGGTGCTGACCTTCCTGGTGATGGCGGTGATCCTGGTGGTCCGGCCCTGGGGCCTGCTGGGCAAGCCCGAGATGGTCATGCGCGGCGGCGGCGGAGTGGAGCGCCCCATCCGGCCGTTGACCCAGCGGGGCCGCAACGTCGCCTTCGCCGGTCTGGTGGTGCTGCTGGCCCTGCCCATGGTGGGGGGCAGCTACGGGCTTTCGGTGGCGTCCGAAGTGCTGATCTTCGCCCTGTTCGCCGCCTCGCTGCACTTCATGATGGGAACCGGCGGCATGGTGTCGTTCGGCCACGCCGCCTATTTCGGCCTGGGCAGCTATGGCGCCGCCCTGATGGTCAAGTATTTCGGCATTCCCATGCTGGCCGCCCTGGTCACCGGCCCGCTGCTGGCCGCCGCCGCCGCATTGGTGTTCGGCTGGTTCTGCGTCCGGCTGGCCGGCGCCTATCTCGCCATGCTGACCCTGGCCTTCGCCCAGATCGCCTATGCGGTGGTGTTCCAGTGGTCCAGCTTCACCGGCGGCGACAACGGCCTGATCGGCATCTGGCCCGCGCCTTGGGCGGCCAATCCGGTGGCCTTCTATTACCTGACCCTGGCCCTGTGCGGCGGCGGCATCCTGGCGGTGCGCCGCATCACCTTCGCCCCCTTCGGCTATACGCTGCGAGCCTGCCGCGACTCCGCATTGCGGGCCGATTCCATCGGCATCAATCTGTCGTCCCACCGCTGGGCGGGATTTGCCCTGGCCGGGTTCTTCGCCGGCATCGCCGGGTCGCTCTACGCCTTCCTCAAGGGCAGCGTGTTCCCCGACACCATCTCCATCGCCACCTCGGTGGACGGGCTGGTGATGGTGCTGCTGGGCGGTGTCCAGACCCTGACCGGTCCCGTGGTCGGCGCCCTGGTCTACAAGACCCTGCACGTGACCATCAGCAGCTATACCGACCAGTGGCGGACGGCCTTGGGCGTGATCATCATCGTGCTGGTGGTGGCCTTCCCCCAGGGCATCTCCGGCTTCGTCCAGGGCCGACTGACACGCTCCGAGCCCAAGGAGGACGCGGCATGAGCCAGAACCAGACCCTGTCCGTCCGCGGACTGTCCAAGAATTATGGCGGTGTCGCCGCCGTGACCAACGTGGATTTCGATCTGGCGCCGGGCGAGATCCTGGCCCTGATCGGTCCCAACGGCGCGGGGAAAAGCACCTGCTTCAACATGCTGAACGGCCAGTTTCCACCCACCGCCGGCAGCATCAAGCTGTTCGGCGAGGAACTGGTGGGCAAGAAGCCCCGCGAGATCTGGCGCCTGGGGGTGGGACGCACCTTCCAGATCACCGCCACCTTCGGCTCCATGACCGTGCTGGAGAACGTCCAGATGGCACTGATCTCGTTCCACAACCGGCTGCGCGCCCTGTGGCCCTTCGCCGGCGGCCTCTATCAGGACGAGGCCTTCCAGCTCCTGGAACTGGTGGGCATGGAGGCCCAGGCGTCGCGGCCGTGCAGCGTGCTGGCCTATGGCGACCTGAAGCGGGTGGAACTGGCCGTGGCCCTGGCCAACGCGCCCAAGCTGCTGCTCATGGACGAACCCACCGCCGGCATGGCGCCCAAGGAACGCATCGAGCTGATGCAGCTGACCGCCGACATCGTCAGGGAGCGCGGCATCAGCGTCCTGTTCACCGAGCACGACATGGACGTGGTCTTCACCCACGCCAACCGCATCATGGTCCTGAGCCGCGGCCATGTGGTGGCCGAGGGCAAGCCGCAAGAGGTGCGCGCCAATCCCGAGGTGCAGGCCACCTATCTGGGTACCGGCGCGGTCTATGACGATTCCAAGCACAAAGGTGCGGCATGAAACTGGAAGCCCATAACCTCAACGCCTTTTACGGCCGCGCCCAGATCCTGTTCGACGTGGGGCTGAAGGCCGGAGCCGGCGAAGTGGTGGCGCTGATCGGCCGCAACGGCGCCGGCAAGTCCACCACCTTCAAGAGCCTGGTCGGGCTGGTGCCCCAGCGCACCGGCCAACTGGTGTTCAACGGCACCGACATCAGCGCCCTGCCCGTGCACGACATCGTGCGCCTGGGCCTCGGCTATGTGCCGGAAGACCGCCGCATCTTCACCGACCTGACGGTGGAGGAGAATCTGGACGTGGGCACCCAACCGCCCCGGGATGGCGCCCCCACCTGGACCAAGGAGCGGCTGTTCCACCTGTTCCCCAATCTGGCCGGCATGCGCGATCGCGGCGCCGGCCGCATGAGCGGCGGCGAGCAGCAGATGCTGACCATCGCCCGCTCGCTGATGGGCAATCCCTCGCTGATCATGCTGGACGAGCCCTCGGAAGGCCTCGCCCCCAAGATCGTCGAGGACATGGCCAACGCCATCCTGGCCATGAAGAACGAAGGCCTCGCGGTGCTGATCTCCGAACAGAACCTGCACTTCGCCAAGATGATCTCGGACCGCGCCTATATCATCGAGAAGGGCCGCATCTGCTTTGACGGCACCATGGCCGAGCTGTCGGCCGACGAGGAGGTCCGGAACACCTATCTGGCGGTGTGATCGCGCCCGGCGAAGGGACCGGCCGCCAGATCCTTGGGCGACAGCTCGGCCTGATCCTCGGAGACCGGCCAGACGATGCCCAGATCGGGGTCGCGCCAGTGGATGGCGCCCTCATGCTCCGGCGAATAGGGCGCGTCCACCTTGTAGCCCACCAGGGTATTGTCCTCGAGGGTACAAAAGCCGTGGGCGAATCCCTTGGGGATGAACAGCATGGTCCCCTCGGCGGCGGACAGTTCCACACTCAAATGGCGGCCATAAGTGGCTGAGCCCGGCCGCAAATCCACCGCCACATCGAGGACGCGCCCACTATAGACGGAAATCAGCTTGGCCTGGGCCATGGGCGGGCGCTGAAAATGCAGTCCGCGCACCGTTCCGGTCTTGAAGGACAGGGAGACATTGTCCTTGATGACTTCGGTGTCCAGCCCGGCCTCCCGGAACGCCTGATGGCTCCAGGATTCCATGAACCAGCCACGCGAGTCGGAGAATCGGGCCGGCCGCAGCAGAAGGACACCCGGTAAATCACTCTCAACCACAAGCATGTTTTCTCCTCCTTTCTCCCGGTCTATATAGACGCAATATGGACATGGGCACCAGTCGGAGAAATTCCCGGCAGGTCTGACGGGGGATATGGCGGCTGATGCACATTCTCGTAACCGGGGCTGACGGAAGAGTGGGACGCGCGCTGGCCCGGGCCGCACTCCCGCAGGGCGCGACCCTCACGGCGCTGGGGCGACAGCAATTGGACATCACCGACCCGCAAGCGGTGGACCGGCTGTTGACCCTCCACGCCTGTTCCGTGGTGGTCAACACCGCTGCCTTCACCGCCGTCGATCGCGCCGAGACCGAGACGGCAGCCGCCATGGCCATCAATGGCGAAGGGCCGGCTCATTTGGCCCGCGCCTGCGCCGCCCGGGGCATCCCGCTGATTCATCTGTCCACCGATTACGTCTTCGATGGCCGCTCGCCCGAGCCCTACCGCGAGGACGCCCCCATGGCGCCGCTTTCCGTCTATGGCGCCAGCAAGGCGGCGGGGGAAGAGGCCGTGCGCTGGCTGCAGCCCGACCACGCCATCTTGCGGGTATCGTGGCTGTACGGCGGCGAACGGGGCGACTTCGTCCGCGCCATGGTGGGCGCCATCCGGGCCGGACGCCCCTTGCGGGTGGTCGACGACCAGATCGGCGGCCTCACCCATTCCGACAGCGTGGCTACGGCCGTCCTGGCCCTGGCCGACAAGATGCTGCGCCAGTCCCTGGAGCGGGGAACCTACCACTTCGCCGCCGGCGGCGCCGCCTCTTGGCACGAGATCGCCGCCCTGATCCTGTCCGAGCTGACCCGGGCGGGCATCGGCCCGGTTCCGCTGGAGGCCACTTCCGCCGCGGCTTACGGGCTGCCGGCGGCCCGCCCGGCCAATTCCCTGCTCGATTGCGGCAAGTTCGACCGACTGGTCGGGGCCGAGCGGCCCCATTGGCAAGACAGGCTGATCCCCGAATTGCGGCGCATCCTGGACGAGCCGGTCAAGCCGGCGTAGTCCAGTACTGCCCCCATTCCGCCCGCTCCTGGGCCAGTTGGGGAAAGCCCCCCTTGGCCAGCAGGGCTGCGCGCACCCCACGCCAGAAGGGATAAGCCTGGATGGCCTGGTGGCCGCGTTCGGCCAGGCGATCGCGCTCGGCCTTGCTGGCCGGGTTCAGGTAGTGGGCGCAGGTCTCGACCAGCTTGTCATAGGGGACAAAGACCACGCCGCCGTCATAGGGGTCGCGGTCCGCGACCTCCGACACCACGAAGCAGCGATTGGCCAGGAGATAGGAAAGCCGCACCTCCTCGACCACCTGCTTGTCGAACTGGTGGATGTTGATCACGATCTTCGAGCGGGCGATATAGCCGTCACGCTTGCCGCCATACACGCCGAAGATATGCTCGACCTTGTAGCCGGCATTGATGAGGGATTGCAGGATGGCCGTGCGCCGCGGCATCTTCGCGCCATAGAACAGCACGTCGATGTCGCGGTTTTCCACGTGATCGATCCGTTCGAGGATGGGGTCATGCCCGATCGGCACGTGAATCGCCGTATGGATTCCCTGGCTGTTCAGGAAGGCGACATTGGTCGGAGAGTAGTCCCAGATCTGCGTCGCCTGCCGCAGCAACTCGATGTAATACGGGCACTTCTCGAGCAGGGAGCCTTCGGTCAGGGATTCCAGCTGGAAGATGATGGTGTTCTTCAGCCCACCCGGCGGAAGCTCCCGCTTCTCGATGAAGGAGACGTGCCCGATCATCAGGTTGATGGCCCCGGGATCGACGTAATTCAGCGAATAACGATGAGGAACTCCCAGACGGCAAAAGGCACTGCGCAGGGAATCGATGACATCGTCGAAGATGGGCTTATGTTCGTTGTAGCCCACGTGGCAGATATTGATGGTCATGCGTCGCTCCGAAGCCAACAGGCGGCCCGCCTTTTTTATGACGGGCAGCACCAGACCGCAATGCCCGGTTAGGCGCCGTCAGCGATGGCTGGCATGGGAGCGGGCCGGGGAGGACAGGCAGACATTGCGCAGGGTCTCGGCGACGAAGACCAGGCTGTCGGCGGCGGGCGCACCGCCCTGATACCAATGGCCCAGCAGCCAGCCTTCCGGACTGACCAGGAACTGGCTACCGGTGATGTCGTCGGCGCTCAGCCCCAGGGTGACGGCCAGGGCCTGCCGCGCCGCCGGATCGTCGACGACGCAGACCGACGCAGACGGACGGCCGCCGCCGATCACCAAGGTGGGCGAGGTTCCGCCCTGGGCCACCCCATCCGCCCCCTCGACGACGATGTGGACGGGGGCTCCGCGCAACTGGGACAGGGAGGTACGCCGTCCATCGCCGCAGGTGGCGGCCATGTCGGGCGCCATGAAGCCATGCGGCCACAGCCCGGTGCGGGCCAGTTCCGCCCCGGCCGCGTTGGCATGCAGGAAGTCGATGACCTCCCAGCGCTCGGTATCGGACAGCTTGTCGGCGAAGCCGGGCATGGCCGGACGCCCATCGACCGCCACCATGCCCCGGCTGACCCACCAGAACAGGTCGCCGTCGGGATGATCCCACAGATGCTCGGCGGCGAGGTCGGCCGGCGGCACCGCCTGCCGGGACGCCTCGGGTCCGTCGCCCCGCCCTTCCGGGCCGTGGCAGCTCTGGCAGTGGCGGACATAGACCGCCTGTCCTCTGGCCACCGAACCGGCGGTAAAGCCGGTGGGCGAGGTGTGAAAGCTGGTGGGATAGGCCGGCACCAGCAGCAGGCCCAGGCCGGGCGCGCCGAACCAGGCCGAGAGGCCGGCGGCGGCCAGAAGCGGCCAGCGCAGCCGGCGGACCCACCACGCGGCGGCAAGCAGGACCAGGGTGGCGGCGGCAAGCCCCGCTGCCTCCATGATCTCCGGCTGCACCAGGGGCTCGGCCCAGGCGGCGAGGCTGGGACGCAACGGAAATGGCCAGGGCGGCGGCCAGATCTGGACGGACTGAAACGAAAGCGTCAAGCCTGAAGCAACTCCTGCCTCCGCCCCCCGTGGGGCCTCGGGCGCCAAGGATAGCCGGGTCCGCGCCGCCCGTCTTCCGTCTTGGGCCTCATGGCTCGGGAAAGACCGGGGCGAAGCCGCCGCCGGGCGTGCGGAAATTGGTGGTCTGGCCCTCGTAAAGCCGGGCGGCCATCTGAACGACCCGGCCCTGCCAGGCGTTAACCCGGATATCCATCTTCAGGCTGGCGCCCGCATGCGCCACCGCCAGACGCGGCGGCGGAATATAGCGCTGGGCCACATAGGGCGAGGCCAGGATGGTGGGCCAGGTGGAGCGCGACAGCTTCTCGCCGCGATAGACCGCCTTGCCGGCATGGCCCTTTGCCGGCTTGAAGAACCATTGCCGGCGCCCCGCCCACAATTCCTCGGCATTGATGGCGGAAACCGGAATGGTCGGCGGGACGATGGCGGCGACCGCCATGGCGATGTCGGCGCCAATCCCCATGGCCCCCAGGGCCTCGCCGTCGGACAGCAGCGCCAGCACCCGCTTGTCGGAATAAAGGAAATGGGCGCGGGGATCGGGGGTGACCACCGTCTCGCCGCTGCGCCAGGCCTCGGCCAGGGCGGCGTGGGCGGGGGAGTCCAGGCTGAAATCCACCAGCCGGTTGTAGACCATGTCGGCCGAGCCCGCGCGAAACTGGCCCGGATCGAGGATGGCGGCTCGAAGACCGGCCCGCTCGAACAGGCGGCGATACAGCTGGAATTCTGGGGCGAGGTACTGGTCGGCGGGATCGTCGTCGATGATCGCCACGCTGGAGAGACCTTGCCCGGCGCGCTGGCGCCGCCATTCATCGCGAAAGGCCTCCAGCGCCATGGCCTCGACCTCGGGGGGCTGGCCCAGCTCGGGCCGGCAGGCGACCAGGGCGCGGGCCTGGGCCGCCACCGCCAGCATGCCGCCGGGATTGGTATTGATCTCGATCAGGCGCGGCCCGTCCTCGGTCAGATGAAAGTCGAAGCCCAGCATCCAGCCGCCCAGGCCGTGATCGGGCAGGCTTTCGCCCCGGGCGACCTCCATGGCCGCAACCGCCAGGGGTGGTGCGGAGAATACGGCATGCAGGGCCGCAACCGCCCGCGCCAGACCGTCGATCTGGTCACGGGGCAAGATGACGGCGCAGGGAGACAACAGCCCGGCGCGCCCCCGCAACTCACCGCCGATCCCGGCATCGCCCAACTGGGCGCCCAACGCCGCCCACATCTCCTCCTCGGGAACGGAAACAGCCCTCATCCGCCGGCGCCCGTGACGGGAGGCAGGACGAGCAAAGGCGGCGAGACGGCAAGCAGACTCATGACATTTCCCTATGAAAGCGGGGGAGGCCGACGGCCTCCCCCAAGGCCGGATCAGCCTTTGTGCATCTGATGCTCGCCCATCATCTTGCGGCGACGCTCATCGCGCTTCATGCGGATCATCCGGGTGTCCTCGGCCATGCCCATATAGGTGAGCATCAGGGCCTTGTCGAAGTCCGCCAACTCGCCGTCGCCCTTGGCCGCCTCGGCGGCCAGCTTGGCGGCGAACGAGGTCTTGGGCTTCTTGGTCATGACGCCCCGGTGCTCGCCGCCGATGACATAGGTCGCGGCCTCGGCATTGGTCAGCGGCTTGACGGCCTCGCCCGAGCCGTTGTCAGGGGCGTAGATGGCCTTGGGCACCCGGTCCAGGTTGACCGACAGCGACACGGCGGCGCAGTGGAGGGAACAGGTGCCGTCCACCAGATCGTCCGAGTAGTGCACCAGATGGCGGCTGAAATGGTACTCGGTGCGATCCATGCCGCAATAGGGGCACTTGGGGTACTTGGCCAGTTCATCGACCAGCGGAGTCGGGTCCTTGGGCTTCTTGGGCGTGAACTGCATGGGGGTGCCATCCCCCTCGGCGGCCACGGCGGGAACGGCCAGGGTGGCGGCAAGACCCAAAGTGGTGCCGGCGGCCAGGAACTTGCGACGGTTCATTACGCTCTCCTATGGAACTCAAGTCATCAACGGGATGAAGTCTTCACCAGCAGGGCGAGGCCGAGACCCGTCCAGAGCGATGCGATCAGGGCGCACCGATCCCGTCTCCAGCCCGCCTGCTTCAACGACAGGAATCAGGAGAAGGACGGGGGGCCGCGTTGGGGATGGGGAAGATGACCGGGATTACCCGGTATGGCCCCCTCCACGGGCGCCGCGACGACGACCGGCGTCGGCGGGATGGGGGCCGCGCTCCACGACAGCGGCGCGAGCAGGAGCTTGGCGCCGGCGTGAATCTGGCAGTACTGGCAATGATCGTGGACGACCTTGGACGAAACAGGAGTGCCGCCGGCCTCGCCGGAATGGCAGATGGAGGCTTCAAGTTCCTGATCCACCGACAGCGCGGCGCCGGCCTGACCGGCCGGCAGCAGAATCTGCAGCACCAGGGCCAGCACGCCCGCCCAGGCGGCAAGCCGCCTGATGCAGGTCCGCCGTGCCGCAACCACCGATGCCTTGCCCGGAACGAAAGCCATCAATCCCCGCATTGCCGCCATGGGCGGTGTAGACAACCCTAATGTAGCACGGGGGTCACGGAGAAGTCACCGCCCTCCTCCCCGACCGGACAGGCGGCCCAAAGACTGAATGCGCCGACGATTGCCAGCCTCTCTCCCTGACAGTATTATGACGAGCAATGCACCTAAAGATGCATTGAACATAGATGATAGCAACCAGTGAGTCTTTTGAATCGGCCGGGGGTCTTATGCCGATTCCGCCTGCAGCATCTTGGGGGAAGTCACGGATTATGAGCTTGAACTCAAAGGTCACGATGTTTTTCGTGGCCATGGCCGTCAGCTTGGTCTTCATGCTGGTGGCGATCAATCTGTACGCCTTTCGCTCGTTTTCGATCGCGTCGGCCACTGACCACATCCGCACCGCCGCCGAAATCGTTCGCGTCCACCTGACCGAATCCATGATCAACGGCGTCATCGACAAGCGGGAAAGCTTTCTCAGCCGCCTGATGGACGTCCAGGGCCTGACCTCGGCCCAGGTGGTCCGCTCGCCCCTGGTGGAGCAGCAGTTTGGCAAGGGCCTGGGGCGCGAGACTCCCAACGATGAGGTGGAGCAGCAGGTTCTCCACGACGGCAAGCCCGTCTACCGCGTCGAGGAAAGCCCCAACGGCACCATCTTCCGCGGCACCATTCCCTTCGTCGCCTCGACCCGCGGCTCGCCCAACTGCCTGCAATGCCATCAGGTGCAGGAAGGCGCGGTGCTGGGCGCGGTGACGCTGTCCATGTCCATCGAGGACCTGAAGTCCAAGGCCCTGCTGACCGTCGCCGGAATCGTCGGAATCGTGGTGCTGTTCAGCGCCGCGACCTTCTTCCTGATCCGGCGCGTCATCCAGCCGGTCTCGACCACCGCCCTCAATGTGGAACTGGCGGTCCAGCGGGCGCTTCGCGGCGACTTCAAGGGCCAGGTCAGCCAGCGGACCGAGGACGAGGTCGGCCAGATCGCCGCCGACATGAACCGCCTTCTGGCCTTTCTCGACAACGGCCTGAACCGCATCGGCGACAGCGTCGCCCGCCTGACCAACCGCACCCCCAGCCCCGACGAGAACCTGCTGAACGCCACCATCGACATGGTGGACGGGCTGTCGCGCGCCGCCCGCTTCAAGCAGGCCATCGAGGAGGACGAGACCAAGGCCGAGATCCACGAGCGCCTGGCCCGGACCCTGGATGGAGAGTTCGGCATCAAGACCTTCTCGCTCTACGAGATCGTGCCCAACAAGAACCAGATGACCCCGCTGTTCGTGGACGGCGTCCCCGACAGTTCATGCCGTTGGTGCGACCCGCAGATCCTGGTGCGCAGCGAGGGCTGCCGCGCGCGGCGCACCGGCCACATGGTCGATGGCGTCACCAACCCGGCCATCTGCTACGCCTTCCAGCCGGAAAACGACACCAGCGGCTACAAGCATATCTGCCTGCCCATCATCCAGTCCGGCTCGGTGGGCAACGTGTTGCAGTTGGTGGCCTCCGAGGGGCAGGAGCAGCACCTGCTCAGCAAGATTCCCTACGTGAACGTCTATCTGCGCGAGGCCGCTCCGGTGCTGGAGACCAAGCGGTTGATGGAGACCTTGCGGGAATCGTCGCTCAGCGATCCCATGACCGGGCTGAACAACCGCCGATTCCTCGAAGAATACGTCGACACCCTGGTGGCCAACGTCCATCGGCGCAAATCCGCCCTGACGGTGATGATGCTGGATCTCGACCACTTCAAGATGGTCAACGACACCTATGGCCACGATGCCGGCGATGCGGTGCTCAAGGCCCTGTCCAAGGTACTGCGCCAGGCGGTTCGGGCCTCGGATCTGGTGATCCGCTTCGGCGGCGAGGAATTCCTGATCGTCCTGGTCGACACGCCGTCGGCCGAAGCCGATCAGGTCGCCGAGAAGATCCGTGCCCTGGTGGAAGCCCTGGTGGTGCAGACGGGAACGGTGACCATCCGCAAGACCATTTCCATCGGCCTGTCCGACTTCCCCACCGACAGCGACACCTTCTGGCAGGCGGTGAAGTTCGCCGACGTCGCCCTGTACCAGGCCAAGGAAAATGGCCGCAACCGGGTGGTGCGCTTCAACGAATCCATGTGGGAAAACAAGAAGGAATACTGAGTTCGCGCCGCGGTCTCCACTCTGGCAATGTCAGAGCGGGGATTGCGGCCGGTCAGCTCACCCCTGCCCTTCGCCCTGGAACGGCAGGGTGAAGACGAACTCGGTCCCCTGTCCAGGACGGGTGCGGACCGCCACCGTTCCGCCAAGCTTTGCCGTTTCGGCGCGCACGGCGGCCAGCCCGACCCCACGGCCGGAGAACTGGTCGAGGTGGACATTGGTGGTCATGGAATCCAGGAAGATCAGGTCGAGCACCTGGGCCTCGGTCATGGCGGCCACCGCTTCGGCCGGCATCAGGCCCGCTTCCACGACCCTGGTCCTGACGGCGCCCTGATCGATACCCACCCCATCGTCGGCAATACTCAGATGGATGGAATCGGCGGTCCGGCCGACCTTGCAGGTGATCCGCCCGCTTTCGTTCTTGCCCGCCAGCAGCCTCGAATCCGGGTCCTCGATGCCATGGGTCACGGCGTTCCGGAAGACATGGGCCAGCGAGCGGAGGAACGGGGCAAAGGTCTTGGGGTCAATCCATATATCCTCGCCACCCGAGATCTCGACGGGGGCCACGTTCTTTTCCAGCCGAGCTGCCACCTGCGCCACCGTATTGCGATGTCCGGACAAGGTGTCACACAGCGGAGTCTTGCGCAGAAAGCCAATCTCGACGAGCAGCCTTCTGATCTCGGGTACCGCCGTGTCGATCGCCTCACCACGCAAAAGGTCGGAGGCCAGGCGTTCCAGCTGGACGACCTGTTCCGCCGTGAGGGTGATCCGCTCGCCCCGGTCCAGGAAGTCGTCCCCGATGATCTCGCGCAACTGGCTCAGATCCCGCTCGAAGGGTGGCTCCAGCGGCACCGCGGCGACCGCGGCGCGGATATCGTCGGCCGAAAGGCCATCCTTCCGTGCCCGCATCTCGCCAAGGCGCCCCTCCAGGCAATGCAGGGCTTCGGGCGTGTATTGGAAACTAAACTGGTTCAGCGTGCCCTTGAAGGTGTGAACCTCCCGGTACAACCCTTCCAACACCCCGGACGGCGGCAGGGGTGAATGGGCCAGCGCGGGTATCTCGGCCTGGGTGAACCGACGGAAGGCATTGACGGAGTCAAAGAAGTCACGGCTGTCGGTGACCGCCGTGACCACCATCTGGAGAATCTTGTGATTGCTGCGAACCCTGTCCTCCAGACGGCGCTCCTCGGTGATGTCGGTGAGGACGAGCATGAGGTGCCCACTCTCCAGCACCGAGTACTCGATCGCAAGGATCAGGTCGCGCAGCCGGACCTCGGTGGGCAGCAGGGACAGGTACAGCTCCCGCTTGAAGGGCTCTCGCTCCTTCAAAGCCTCCGGGACGCCAAGACGCAGCAGATCAGCCTTTGCAGCCTCATCCGGGAAAAGGAGGCTGGCCACGTCCTTGCCCGCCGGTGACTGGCCCAGCATGGTCTCGCACGCCCGGCTGTATTGGGAATCAACCACCAGATTGGCGCCGAATGACAGGAAGCCCTGGCCGGAATTATCGAGAAGGCTGGCCACCTGCTCGCTTTTGTCGCGGAAGGCGGCGGCCATTTCCTCCGCGAGGTCCTTGGCGGCCCGGAGCGCCGCATCGGCGGCGCGGCGGTCGGTAATGTCCTCGATCAGCCAGATGGTTCCCTTGGACAGATCAGACGGATCGGCAGCCGCCCCGACCAGCTTGCAGACCCCCCTCTCGCCGTTTCTCCGCCGAATGGCGTGCTCGCCGCTATAGGTCTGGCCCTCGGCCATCAGCTTGTAGGCCTCGCCCACCAGCCGGAAGTCTTCCTCGCTGGTCCAGACCGCCCGCGTCTCCATGCCTTCGAGCGCCCCCGGAGCATAGCCAAGCAAACGCCCGGCGGCGATATTGGCCCGCTGGATCACCCGGCGGCCATCGGCGGTCAGCTTGACGACCACGATGCCGAGAGACGCATTTTCCAGGATGATTTCCTGCTCGTTCAAAATCTTGTCCAGTTGCTCCTTCTTCTCGACCAACTGGGCGGTTCGCTCGGCCACCGTCCGCTCCAGGTCGTCGCGGTGGCGCTGCAGATCCTCGTAGAGCAGGGCGTTTTCCAGGGAGATGGCCGCCTGGGAGGCCAGCAGATCGAGAACCGCTACCCGATCGGCGGTAAAAACGTGGGAAACGTGGCTGTTTTCCAGGTACAGCAATCCGATAAGCCTCGATTGCTTGACCATGGGCAGGCACAGCACCGAGCGGACCTTACCGGCCCTGAGATAGGGGTCCGAACTGAAATCGTTGTCCTGCAACGCGTCGTCCAACAGCACACGCTTCCAGGCGCGGTGGACGTAGTTCAGCACCTTTTCGGGCAGGTCCGCCCCATTGGGCACCCTGCGCTGGGACTCGACCGACACCGCACCGTCACCGATCCGGGCCTGGGCCACCACCGTTGGCGTACCGTTCAGGTCGACGATCAGCGCGCCGCGTTGCGCCCCGGCATTCTCCACCGTGATCCGCAACAGCGTTTCCACCAGCCGGTCCAGCGCGATCTCCCCCGAGACCGCCTGGGAGGCCTTGACCACGCTGATGACATCGAGATTTTGGGCCTGAGCCGGACTTTCGCTTCCCTTGGCGGACTGGATATGCTCTGCACCGAGTTCGGGCTGCTCGCTCTCGATCCGCCTTACCTTGTCCACCGCCCCCCACTGGGCGTAGCAATCCCGCGCCTTGCGAAGATATGTTTCGGCGATCAGGGCCATTTCCCGTTCCCTGTAGAACCGGGAGGCGGATTCATAGGCCATGGCCTCCAGGTGGAGGAAGCCCCCATCGCGGGCCGAGGCGATCGCCTCCTCGTAGCGCCGCTGCGCCTCCAGCACATCCCCGTCCAGGCGCGCCAGCTCGGCCAGGGCCAGAGAGTACCGGCATCCGTAGTTCCTGGGGCTGTCGCCGGCCCGGCGGCGCAACAGGTCCACATGCCCCAGCATCTCCTGCCGCCGCTCCTCCACGGGGAGGTCGAGCTGCGACAATGTCAGAACGGCCAGCAGGTGGTAGGTGGTCTCGGCCACCCATCCGGTGATGCTTTTCAGGGATGCGGCGACCTTCAGGCTCTGGTCCCTGGCCTGAAGGTACTCGCCGCGCAGCAGGGCTACCATTTGGCCCATCAGGTGGAAATAGGCGACACCGGTGCCGAACTTGGCGCCGGTCAAAGCCGCCAGGAATTCCGCGCCGTTCTCCAGATACCCGGTGGGGTCGAGGGCACCGGTCAGGCTGGAAACAAACGCCTTCTGGGCCCGCAAGGCATTCAGGAGTCCAATATTCCGGCTCTGTTCGGCAAAGGCCGAATAGGTCACCGACGCCGCGTCCAGCTCGTCGAGATGAGCCCCGCTTTCCAGGGTCAGCCAGCACATCTCCAGGGCGCCATAGACGGCATAGGAATAGTCGCCCGCCGCCTGACACTCGACGAATCCCTCGCGCAGGATCTCGATGCTCGACTCGAAAGAATTCCGGCGGCTGTTGATGAAGACCCCACTGCGCACCAGGATGCGGCCCTTCAGGTCAGGGCGCGACAGCGTCTCCTGAAGCTTCAGGGCAAGGTCGGCGTATTGCAGGGATTCGTCGATTTCGCCGAACTCGCTGACCAGGACGATGGCGTAACCCATGTAGATGGAGCACGAATCACCGGTATTGCCCTGGCGCAGGGTGATATTCAGCCCGTTGAGGGCCAGCCAGCCGTAGAGATCCGGCCGGGCCAGAAACGAGCATGGCAGGCAATCGGCCAGAATGCCGATCATGGCCAGCGCCTCCGGATCGGTCATGGCCGGAGCGTCGATCAGGGCGCCGATCTCGCGGCCGCGCAGGTTGGCGCTTGCCTCACGCCGCCCTTGGGCGACGGCCTGGTCCACCTCGGCGGGCGACGCCGGGCAGTCCAGGCCAAAGAGGCCAAGGACGTTCAGGGCGATGTCCACGGCGTCGCCATACCGGCCCGCCACCTGATTACGCAGGATCAGCAACCGGTAGGCCCGGGCCCGGTCGGCGTTGCCGCGGGTCCGTTCGAGGACGAACGGAAGGAGGTCATCCACCTGCTGGAAATTGCCCAGCAGCAATTCGCAGGTGACGCGCTCGAGATACAGCCACAGCGTCCGGTCGTAATCGTGGTCCCAGGCATCGGGCGGCAGCAGATCCATGGCCTGGACAAAGAAGGTCTGCGCCGTCACATAGGCGGCCGAGGCCTTGGCCTTCTCTCCGGCCAGGGCGCACCAGCGGCCGAGCCGGTACCGCTCCTCCGGATCCGAGACCAGCTCGACCCCCTGGGTGAAATGGCCGACGATCTCGAAAATGGCATCGTCGAACCCGGCGGGATCGAGTCCGGCGGCCAGCTTGCGGGCGATGCGCAAATGCTCGGCCGGACGATCCCCGGCGGGCAGCAGCGAATAGGCCGCCTCCTGGATGCGGTCGTGGGAAAAGTGGATGGTATCGTTGCGGCGAACCAGGTAGGAGGCGCGCAACGCGTCGCCCAGATCGGCATCGAGGGTCTCGGCGGCCCCGTCATGGACCAGGGCCAGCTTGCGAACCGGGACCATGTTGCCCAGGCAGGCCAGCCGGCGCATCACCTCCTGGGTCTTTTCCGGCAGGCGCAGGATCTTGCCGACCATCAGATCGACCACATTGTCGGTGAAATTCTTGGCGGCGATCCGCTCCATGTCCCATTGCCAGCCCTCGGGGCCGGGGCTGAGCAGTTGTTCCTCGAACAGACCGTGCATGAACTGGATGGTGAAAAACGGATTGCCCCCGGTCTTGCCGCCGATGATCTCCACCAGGGGCTGCGCCCGGGCCGCCGGGCACGACAATGTCTCTGCCACAAGTTGCCGTAGATGGCCGGTGGACAGCGGTCGCAGGGGGATCTCCTCAATCCTGGTCCGGGCGCGGATGGCATCCTTGGCCAGGGTCAGCGGATGCGCAGGCCCCACCTCATTGTCGCGGTAGGCGCAGACCAGCAGCAGGTGGCCCAGCTCGGACCGGCCTGCGAGATATTCCAACAGCTTCAGGCTGCCGGGGTCGATCCATTGCAGATCGTCAAGAAACAGGACGAGGGGATGGCGCTCGGTCGCCCAGCGGGCCAGGAAACGGCGGAAAGTGGTGAAAAAACGGTGCTGCGCCTCGTTGGGCGGCAGTTCCGGCACCAGTGGCTGCTCGCCGATCAGCAGGGCCAGATCGGGAATCAGATCGGTGATCAGCCGCCCGTTCTGGCCGACCGCATCGAGAATGGCAAGGCGCCATTTGACCAGGCGCGCGTCGTCCAGTCCCAGGATCTGGCGAACGCAGCCCTGAAAGGCCTGAGCCCAGGTGGCATAGGGAATGTGGCGCTTGTACTGGTCGAACTTGCCCGTGGCGAAGAAGGTGTTCGAGCCGACCAGCGCCTTTTGCAATTCCCCCACCAGGACCGACTTGCCGATGCCCGAATAGCCGGCGACGAAGACCACCTCCAGCGCGCCGTCGCCCGTGACCCGCCCGGCGGCATCGAGCAATTGCCGCAATTCGGCCTCGCGGCCATACAGTTTCTCGGGAATGACCAGACGGTCAGGACGGTCATTGGCGCCCAGCAGAAACGGCGCGATAGCCCCGGTCCCGCGCCAGTCCTCCAGGCAGATCCGGAGATCGGCGGCTAGTCCCTTGGCCGTCTGATAACGATCCTCCGCCGCCTTGGACAGCAGCTTGGCGACCATTTCCAGGACGACTACCGGCACATCCTCGCGAAACCGCGACAGCGGCGGAGGACGCCGGGCCACGTGGAAATGCACCAATTCGGCCGGATCGTTTGAATCGAAAGGCAGCCTGCCGGCCAGCATCTCGAAAAAGACGATGCCCAGGGAATAGAGGTCGCTGCGGCAATCCACCGAGCGGTTCATGCGTCCGGTCTGTTCCGGCGCCATATAGGCCAGGTCACCCTCGATGGATTCGATGGGTTCGGGCGGCATCTGGTGGCGCGGCAGCACGGACGCGAAGCCGAAACTGGTGAAACGGATGGAGTCACCGTCCGGAGCCACCAGCATGGCCCCCGGTTTGATGCCCTTGTGCACCAGACCGGCGGCATGCAGCTTCGCCAGGGCTTCGGCCATGCGTAGAGCCAGAACGAGAAAGCCCTCGACGGCCAGTCCCTTCTCGCCCGACCGGGACTTGGAATGATGGCGCAGAAGGGCGTCCAGGACGATCCCGCCCGGGTCCTCCAGCACCAGTTCCGCCCTACCGCCCTGCCCCGCAAGAAGTTGGGGTCGAACGGCCCAATCGGAGTCGAGACAGCCCCTCAATCCGAATTCATGGGCAAGACGCGCCGCCACCCGTACCGAAGGCACCTCGTCGGCGGCAACACGCACCAAAGCCGCGCCGGCATCTTCCGCCTGCGCCCGCCACAGCACGGTGTCGCCGTCACGGCACAGCACTTCGGTCCGTCTCAATGTTGCAAGAAAGCGGTCCGTCACAGAGATACTCACCCCACCGAAACTCTTGCAGCGCAGATCGGGGAAAAACACCCCCACGGCCGTACGGCAGGGGAAACCCCGGAAGCCGTATAAGGACGATCTTACCTATGTATGGGAAGCGGCGGAATAGAAATACCGCAAGCCTATGCCGGGGCCGTGCCCAGGTGCGACGTACCATCGACCGCACCCCCGACCTCCGTCCAGGTCCCGGCGGCAACGAGCTGTCCTTGCTCAAGAACCAGCACGTGATCGGCCCGCTCCACCATCGACGGACGATGGGCGATCACCACCACGGTCAGCTCCCCGCGCAGATGGTCCAAGGCATCAAGAATGAGCCGCTCGCTGCCGGCATCCAGGGCGCTGGTCGCCTCGTCGAGAATCAGCAGCGCCGGGTTCGACAGCAAGGCGCGGGCCAGGGTCAGCCTTTGCCGCTCGCCTCCGGACAGCCGGGCGCCGCGATCGCCCACCACCGTGTCGAGCCCCTGCGGCAAATGGCGGACGAACCCGGCCGCCGCCGCCTGCTCCAGCGCGCGCCAGAGCGCCGGTTCATCCGCATGGGGAGCGGCTGCAAGTAGGTTGGTGCGGATGGTGTCGTGAAACAGGAAGCCATCCTGGGGCACATAGCCGACCCGGCTCCGCCACTGGCGGCGCAGCGCTCCGTCGAGAATCGTGCCATCCACGCGAAGGCAGCCTTCAGAGGGCACGGTCAGGCCAAGCAGAATGTCGGCCAGGGTCGACTTGCCGGCCCCAGACTCCCCGATCAGCGCCGTCATCCGCCGGGCAGGAATCACCGCGCTGATATGGCGCAAGGCGGCAGGACGGTCCTCCGAATGACGGTAGCCGACGCCCTCCAGCCGGATCTCACCCCGCAGGTCCAAGGGGCAAGGGGGCTGTTCGTCCCCGTCCTCCGCCGCCGCCCGGCAATGGGCCAGCAGCGCCATGGCGCCGGCATGGGCCGGTAAGGCGAGCAGAACCACCCGCCAGCCCTCCTGAATCTTCAACAACGTCGACAGAAGACGGATATAGGCCAGCAGCAGCACGGCGGTATCGGCCAGCGGCAAGCCGAACCCCCGGGTCGCCACCACCAGGGCCAGCGCCACGGCGATCGCCGCTCCCGCCCGGGTCATGACGGCGGCGGTGGCGACCGCCACCAGGAATCTGCGCTGGGTGGCCCGCAATGAGGTCATGGCCCCGACGAAGACGGCATGCCGGGTCCCTTCCATGCCGAAGGCGCGGATGACGCGCATTCCCGCCAGATTGTCAGCCAGCGCCGCCTGCCAGGCCTTGCCGGTCCGGCCCTGTTCCTTGCCGAGCAGGTGGGTCCGCCGATGGAGAGACCGGGCCAGCAGCCCCCCCACCAGCACCAGCGCCAGAACGCCTGCGGTCATGACCAGCGACAGCCGGGCCGCCACGGCCATCAGGACCGCGACCTCCAGCAGCCATCCGGTCAGGTTCAGCAGAAACTGGACGCCATGCGCCGCCTGCACGGCCTCGTCGGTCAGAACCCGGGTGACCTCGGCCCCTCGCAGGCGGGAAAAGGCTTGCCACTCCATGCCCATCAATGCGCGATGCAGCCGGCATCGCAGGTCATCGACATAATCCATGCGCAGGCGGCTGGCCGCCAGGGTGCAACCGGCCACCACCATGGCGGCCCCGCCGATCAGGCCGACATAGAGCGCCAGAGCGAGTTCGATGCTGGTCGGGCCCAGCCATTCGGCCAGCATGCCGGGCGATCCGGTGATTCCCAGCAGGCCCAGAAGCGGAACCAGCAGCAGCAGACCGATTCCCTCAGCCGCGGCCATCACCGAGGCTCCCGCCATGACAAGAGCGAGGCGAGAGCCGGCGAAGGCGGTCAGGTCGCGAACCAGCCGGACAAACTGGGCGGCTGCCGTCTCGGATGAGATTTCACCCAAGAGCATGCCCCTTCGCCGTCTAGCGTCGGTCAAGGTTTGCTCCGGGCGCGGAGAAAATGGCGATCGGCTGATGGTCGCAGCCACTCTCGGCACCGGTCACCACGGTCTGGTTGCTGAGACTGCGGGCGTGGGCCCGGAGCCCCGCCCCGTCCCGCCCCACGGAGAAGTGAAGCTCCACCGGAAGCCGCCGCCGCCGCAGCATGATCGCCGCCGCCAGCGCCTGCTGAAGGCAGACGGCGCGAAAAGGGGCTCGGCGGGCGATGCGCCGGATTGCCTGACCGATGGCCGCCGCCTCGGGAACGGACGGCATGCGGGAGACAAGCCCCAAATCCCGGGGCGAAACGGCGTGATGGTGAAGACCCGCCCAGCGGACGGCGATCCTGAACGGCAAAACGGTCAACAATCGGGCCCCCGCCAAGGCCAGCCCGGCCTCCATCAGAAGCGGCAACGACGACCAACGCCGACCGTCGACCGGCCTGGGCTGGTCGGATGATCGCGTGGCCCCGGCCCCGGATTTCTTCCGGAACACGCCGTCATCCCCGGAGCCATCGGCCAGGCGGGAATTATCCCGTCCATAGAACGGCGAAACCGGTCCGTCGGGAAAGGTCTGCATCGTCTCGAAGTCCGCGGCGACGGCAGTGTCGCTGAAGCGGAAATTGGCGTAACGGATGACCAGGACCCCTCCTGGCTTGAGGCATCGGGCGAGGTCGGCAACTGAGCGCTCGAAATCGGCGAACCGGATTTCAGGGTCGCAGCGACGGGAGTCGTCGCTCAGCCGTCCATGGCGGAATATGGCCATGGCAAAGATGGCGTCATAGCTTTCCGAAGCCTCTCTGGCGGTGGAATCCGCCACGTCAAAAGACAGACGAGGGTCGCGGCCATCCCGGCGCCACCGCCGGCGACAGGTCCTGACATTGTAGGAATTGACGTCCAGCCCCCTGATTCGCGCGGCGGGAAACCACGATTTCAGGGAAAAGACCTCCTCGCCGGTGGAACACCCAAAGGACAGAATCCGGATGTCGGCACCGTCGCCGACCCGATCGCGCACGAAAGAGAATATCTTCGGATAGCGGTCGGGAAATGTCGTGCCATAGGGCTGAAAAATGGTGCGCTTCCCGCCATAGCGCGCCAGGGCGATTCCCCGCTCTTCGGGATAGCGGATGATCCCATAGCACGAGCGCGCCAGGGCATAACCAGGCAGCTTGCGCAGGCGGGACTTGACCGCTTCGGGTATCGGCAAGCCTCCTGCCATCGGCCGTTACCCCACGACGTCGACGAGACCGGCTTCGCGCAGGCGGGTCAGGACGGCCAGGACGTCCCCCTCGATGACCTCGGGGGCGGCGTCATAATCGAGCAACAGGGCCTGGCAAAGGCTCTGCACGCTGAGAGGTTCGGCAATCCGGCCCCAGATATCGCTGCTGATCTCATCGAAGGCGTAGTAGAGGCCGCGCTCGACGCTCATCACCACCACTTCGTCACCAACCTCGGCGGCCAGACACGTGGGCGACCGCACGATGGTCATGTCTGGACGGATGGTCACGGCGCGGCTCTCCCTGGCGGCTAGGCTCCGGCGACCATAGCAGGAACCCCTTTCGAAAACCAGCCACGGCTAAAGAGCGGTCAATTATTGGCACTTTCCCGCCATGCGAGAAACCCGGCCATGTCCAGGCCACGCGTCAGCAGGTGGAAATACTCCCGCCTCCTGGGCTCGGCTGCCGCCGCGTCTCGCGGCCAGTGGTCCAGCAATCCCTGGATGCGATCCAGGTCGATGACGCGGCGGGCCAGGGGGGATGAGCGCAGGCGGGCCAGGTCGGCGATCATTGCCGGGCGGGCGGCGCTGAGACGGGTGAACCAGTCGCCGTTCTGGGTGCCGGCGGTACGGTTTCCCACCGTCTCGGCCGGCACCTGCCCGGCCAACAGGCGGCGGGCCAGTGACCGGGTGACGCCATTTCTCAGGAACTGGTCCAGGGGCAGGGAACCGAAAAACTCCAGAACCCGGCGATCGGCCAGGGGAATACGCAGGTCCATGCCGGTCATGGCGCGCAGGACGCCGCGCACGTCACGGGCGGTTTCATCGCAGAGCAGCCAGCGGCGAGCCTCGAAGGTCGAGTGGTGCCCCCCGTCCACCCGCTGGCGGTAACGGCCGGTATCCAGGCTTTGGTCCAGGCGAATCTCGCGGGTGAAGGCCGGGTTGAGCGCTGAATGGCTGCTCCAGGGGGATGGCCCCCGCCCGAGCCGGCGCATCCGCCAGGACAAGGGCTCGAACGGCCGCAGCACTTCCCGCTTGAAGAAGTAGGCGGCGCTGCGCCCCTCGTTGCGGGCCAGCGCCAGCAAATGCCCGGCCAGCCGCCCCCACCGCAACCCCAGGAACAGCTCTGGCAACAGGCTGAGCCCGGAATAGCTGAAATAGCCGTTGCCCTGCTCGCCGCCCAGCAGGACCCGGCTGCCCTGCCCCTCCATGAATCGGTAGACGGGAAAGAACCAAGCGATATTGACCGAAGCCCCGGTCGGCTGCCCCCCTTCCAGGTGCCATCTCCTGGCATCGCTCTCGCCCCAATCACCACCGTCACCGGAGATGGGATACCAGTCAATACCAGGGTGAAGCGCCGCCATGGCCGACGCCCGGGGCGATTCATCATGATAGTTGCAGGCGGTATCGCCGGGAGTGGGCCCATCGGGGACCCGGGTGACGGCCAGCAGCCGCCTCGGCCCAAGGCGACGCAGGGCGGTGGTGACGATGGTGGAACTGTCCAGCCCGCCGGTCAGGCAGGACGTCACCGGCCCCTCGGCCTGCAGCGCGTCGTCCATGACGGTGTCGAGCACTTGGCGCGCATGCTCCTCGACCTCGGAATCGTTGCGATGGCGCAGGGTGCCGGGGCGCGGAAGCGACCACCAGCGGCTGACCCGGGTGCCTTGCGCGGTCAGCACTGCCACATGGCCCATGGGGACGCGATCAATGGCACGGTAAATGGTGCGTTCCGGCTGGCTCTGGTCGAGGATCAGGCTGGCCGCCAGGGCATGCTCGTCCAGATCCAGGGGAATGTCGGGCAGGGACAGCAGGGCGCGCAGACGGGTGGAAAAGGCGATCAGCCGTTCACTGCGATGCAGGAACAGGGTACGAAATCCCGCACCGTCACGGGCCAATGTCAGGCGGCGCTCGGAGGGCTGCCACACGGCGAAGGCGAACGATCCACAAAGCCCCTCCAGGACACCGTCGACCCCACGGCGCTCCAGGGCGGTGAGGATCGGCAGGGCGCCGGGATGGCTGTCGGCGACCAGAACCGCGCCGGAAGCCCCGGTCAGCGGCTGAAGCTCCCGCGCCTCCCCCGGAGTGAATGGCCGAGCCGGGCGACGGTGGACCAGGGCGACCGGCCCCGATCGCCAGATACGGGCCGGCGCGACATTGCGGCCGTCCAATCCCTGGGCCATCCGGGTGAGGTCCGCCTCGTCGACAGGCCGCCCGTCAAGGCGCCACATCCCGGCAAAATCACCCATGGAACATCAGGCTCGTGATGGAAATCAGGAAAACGTGGTGGCGCCGCTGCCATCGTTGCCGGTGCTGCCATTGGTGGCGGTTTCCTCCACCGCCAGAGTGGTGATCTCCGGCTTGTGCCAGGGCTTGCGGGCGGGGGCGTCTTCCGTCGCGGGAGGGGATTGGTCGCTCATCAGCGGAACTCCATGGGCAGGGCTTGGGCCGGATCATAGCGCGGCCGGACGTTAGGGACAATCAGTTGAAGTGAGGCCCGGGGGCAAGCCGAAGAATGGGGCGAAGGCATGCGGCCTCCGGGGCACGCCCCCGGGGAACAGCTATACGAATACGGGTAGCACTTGCAACATAGCACCCGCTACAAATCCAATACACTTATGCATACAATTTTTCAGTTGTCACGTATCAACACAGTTTCTGATTTGACTCATACCCACAATTGTTTTCTCCTTATAGGACACTTCGTTGCAACCAAAACATCCCAGGCGTGACCTGCGATCAAAAAGGAGCGTGACATGACGGAGGCATTTCTTGGCGAGATTCGCCTTTTTCCACTGAACTGGGCCCCGACGGGCTGGCTGCCCTGTGACGGCCGCTCCATGCAGGTATCCGCCAATGCGGCCCTGTTCTCCCTGCTGGGCAACCAATTCGGCGGTGACGCAAAGACGACCTTCTTCCTGCCCGATCTCCGCGGCCGCACCATCATGGGGCAGGGAAAAAACCCGGTGACAGGCGTCTCGTATGTGACCGGGGCCTATGGCGGCACCGAATCGGTGACCCTGACGACGGCGCAGCTTCCGTCTCACCAGCATCAGGTGGTGGGGGACCAAACCGTCGGCGCAACCAATCCGGCCGACGACAACTATCTGGCCGTGCCCATCTACAACGGCACCCAAAAAAGTCTCTACAACTCGGGGACCAAGCCTGTTCCGCTCAATCCAGCATCGGTCAGCACAGTCGGAGGAGGGGCGGCCCACACCAACACGCAGCCCTACCTGGCGCTTGGCTATTGCATTTGTACTAGCGGCTATTACCCGCCCCGTCCCTGATGAAATGAAGAGGCAAGATCATGGATTCGTATCTCGGTCAGATTATTCTCTTCAGCGGCAGCTATGCCCCCGTCAATTGGGCGGTGTGTGACGGCCACCAGCTGAGCGTCAGCCAATACCCGGCTCTGTTCTCCCTGTTGGGGACCCAGTTCGGTGGCAATGGCACCACCACCTTCGGTTTGCCGGACCTGCGCAGCCGCCTGGCCATGGGCTTCGGCACCGGCCATGTGGACCCCAAGGCGTCCAACAGCGCGCCGCTGACACCGTATGGCTTTGCCACCAATGGCGGCGTCGAGACGGTCACCTTGACCCAAGCCCAAATCCCCCCCCATACCCACACGCTCAATGCCAGTGGCGACCCGGTGGTCAGCCCGAACCCCAGTGGCGGTGTCCCGGCCAGTTTCACCGATGGGACTCATGTGGCCTATTTCGACACCCCGAACCCGATCCCTTCGGGCATGACCATCACCCCCAAGCAGCTTGGTGCCAGTATGGTCACCACGGCGGGGGCATCCCAGCCGCATGAGAACCGCATGCCATATCTTGGCCTCATGTACATCATCCGCATTGAGGGTGGAATTTTCCCCACTAAGGGTTAACGATTTCAGGGAGTTATGGTCATGGCTGACGCTTTTATTGGAGAAATTCGCGCATTTCCCTACACCTTCACCCCCGAAAACTGGCTTCTTTGCGATGGGAGCGTATACTCTATCGGCCAATTCCAGGCTTTGGCGGCCATTGTCGGCACCCTTTATGGCGGCAACGGCCAGACAACCTTTGCCGTTCCGAACCTTAGCGGCACCACTTCCGTGGGACAGAGCACGCTCACGACCCAGGGTGCCCCCGCTTCATCGCTGAGCCCGGTGCGGTTGGGAGGAAAGGGCGGCACCGAGACAGTCCAGCTCGCCTACTCGGGGCTTCCCTTGCACAACCATCTCATCTATGCCGAGTCCGCGGCCTACGCGAAGACGGCGACATCCTACAAGGCGACACCGACCCCCGGCGTCTCCTACCTATCGCGCTATTTCGAGACTAACGGCACAACCACCCCTACCGCCGTGCTGGCCTATAATCCGGTGACTCCGACCTACACCAATCCGCCGCCGCCGACGACGAGCCCCTCAGCCCCCGTCGTCATGAGCAATGCGATGTTGTCGCCGCAGATCTGCAACGACGACCCTCACGAGAATCGCCAGCCCTACGTCCCGATGCGCTTTTGCATCTGCTGGAACGGCGACTGGCCGGAGCGGCCTTAAGCCCATGCCCGTTCCCGGCTTCCATTGTCCACAGGCACTGGCTGCCAAGGGATACAGACTTGTAGCGGAAGCGGCAGAGCACCTGCCGTTTCTGCGCGGGCTTTTCGCCGCCCTGCGCCAGACCGAACTGGCTTTCCTACCGTTCAGCGACGAGCAGAAGGAACGCTTCGTCCACCAGCAGTTCGACATGCAGCGCCGCCAGTATCTGGGCCAGTATCCCACGACCGCCTTCTGGGTGGTGGGCGGCCCCGACGGCTGGGTCGGCCGGTTCTACCTGGCCGCGGATGACAGGGGGGACGTGCGCATCCTCGACATCAGCCTTGCCCCTCAATATCGGGGGCAAGGCATTGGCGGCACCCTGATCTCGGAGCTTCAGTCGGTTCTGGCTCCACTCGGGCACGGCGTGTCCCTACATGTGGAAAAGACCAATCCCGCTCAACGCCTCTATCAGCGTCTGGGATTTCGCATCACCGGCGATACCGGCCTATCATGGCGCATGGACTGGCGGCAAGCGGGGGACAGTTTGGAAACCGCCTGAAACGCGCTATCATCGCGCCGCAGAACGGAGAATGCGATGAGCGGCGGCGCCCCTCCCTTGCGCTTCGCGGGACGAACCGCGGACGAGAATCTGGCCCATGCAATCGAGGCCGTAAAGCTTCGGGTGTTGCCCTCCGGCGCCCTGGATTTTGCCAAGCCGCCGTCGCGAAGCGAATGGTATCTGCTGGTCCGCTCGGCTCCCGATCTGCGCTGTCAGGAATATAACGCCTTCCTCTTCCGCCATGCCTATGCGGGAACCACCGTGCCGCGGGGCTGTGGCGAGTGCTATAAGATCAAGATCGTTCCTCCGGATTTACGTGCCCTGGTGGCGCTGCGCAGTCTTCTCGAATCCCTGACCGGCCCCTGCAAATGTGGCGTCGACTTCTACAACCCGCATTCGCGCGATTTCTACGCCGGGTTCTTCTATTATGACGGCCTAAATGCCGCCCGTGCCGATTATCCTGCCCTGCGCGCCGCCATCGACGCCCAGCCCCATCTCGGCCCCGACGTCCCGATGATCATCAAGCGCGGCTGCTCCAATTACGAGGCGGCGTGCGGGCCGTCCGACCGCTGGACCTTTCCCGAGGGCATGGCGGAACTGGAAGCCGGTCTTCGGGCACGCTTCCAGCCCACCATCCCCGCCCCCGCCGATTACCGGCTGCGGCGGATGACGGCCATGGTCCATTGGATCAAGTTCGCCTACTGGATCAAGGACGACTCCTATCTGGACTTCACCGGCGGCAAGCCGCTCCATCCGCCGACCGTGGGCTATTCACCCGACACATAGCCGAGGCGCCGCATCATCGCCCCGTGGGCGGCAACGATGCGGGCCGCCTGCCGGGGGGTCAAGACCTCGTTCCAGGCTCCCGCCCGCCCCTGGCGGAAAAAGCGCTCCAGGACCGGCGGCCTCTCGCTGAAGCCTTCGTTTTCCTCGGCGGCCCTCAGCGCCTCGAAGCGGCAGGCGGAAACAGTCCGCGCGATCAGGCCGTCCCCAACGGCAATTCCAAGGAACTCCGCCAGCCGCCCGACCCAGGTGATGGGATCGGCCAGCAGATCCTCGTAGCGAATCAGCAGCAATGGCCCTTGGGCGGCCGCCCGATCCAGCCAGGATGCCACGTGCCCGGACCAGTCCGTCAGGCACTGCTCAGCCTGGGAATTGTACCGGTCATTCACGCGCGCCAGAGTGAAGTCCGGCTTTTCCATGCGGTCCAGGGCGCCATCCAGCGGCACATTCATATGCAGGGCCCAAGACGGCGCCACGTCGCGCGGATCGCGAACGGCATAGACCGTCCTTGCCGTCGCCTCCGGCGGGAACAGCCTAGGATCATAGGCATCGTGAACCTTGACGAAGCGCGTCTCACCCCCGCTTTGGGCCAGATGGCGGTAGACATCGGCACGGAACACGGCCAGTTCCGGCGGCACCATGTCCTCTGTCGGGATATCAAGAATCTCTTCCAGCCAGTTCCTGGCCGCGCCGTTGGGACAGAACCGCCCAAGAGACGCCATCCTAGGCGCTGCGCCTCCAGCCTGCAGGCTGGCAATCAGGCAGCGGATCCAGGTATTGCCGGACTTGGGATAGGAGGCGACCCAGGTGATGCCGCTTTCGCTCATCGTCCCGGCAAAGCCTCGATCAGTTCCACCATGGCCCCCACATCGTCAAAGGTCTTTGGCCGCTCCAGCCGGTAGACGGGAACAGCCTCGGCGATGCGCCCGGCCTCGGCCAGCAGCGCCGCCGCGCCGCGCAGGTGCTGGCCGATCCCCGGCCGCTGCACATGGGAGCGAAGATCGGGCACCGCCGCCACCGCCCGCATGCGCTCGATCCGCACCAGGGGGCCGTCCTTCAGAACGACGATGCCGTCCAGCCGGCTCGGCTGGGGATCGAACGGCCCGGACGGGGACAGGCCGTACTTTTCGAGAGATCCGCGCACCCGTGGCAACCCCTCCACGCCAACCCCCAGTGCCTCAAGCGACTTCCGCCACAGTTTCAGGCGGGGATAGGCCGGCAACAAGTCCACCCCATCCGAGCCGGCGCGCAGCACCGAAAGGTCGTCGGACAGCAACTGATGCCCCCGATTGACCAGCCCAAGGGCCAGGGTCGACTTCCCTGCCCCGGTATGCCCGGCCAGGGCCAGAGTCCGGCCGCCGATCCGCAGCGAGGCGGCATGAAGGGGATAAGCCCCCCTCTGATGACACAAGATGGCCAGGGTCGAGCCCAGCAGGAACAGCCGCCAGCTTTCCTCGGGATCGCGGCGCAGAATCTCAACCGTAATCCGCCGGCCGTCCTGGACCAGGATGCGGACCAGATTGCGAATGTGAAGCAGCACCGAACCATCGGCACCCACCACGATGAACTTGCCCGGCGTCACCGCATCATCCAGATGGTCGGGAACCGATCCTTGGACGATGACCAGATCCGCCGCCGAACCATCGCCGCCGCCGCCCCAGGTGATCAGTTCCGGGAGCAACAGGTCGCTGTCAACTCGCCATGTGCACAATCGATAGGCGTAGGGGAGGCGCATGAATCTCTTCGGCAAGCGGGAGCGGGGCACTGGCGTATTTCAACATAAACCGCCAGCCGGGAAACTCAACCCCGGGAAGCAAAATCGGCGGGACCGGAGCACTACCGGAGTGGTGGTGGACGCCAGTCCGGACGAATGCTATAGCGGTACCAGCCCCTGGGAAGCGATGAAAGCCGGATTCAGCTCACAAGACATGACGTTTACGGTGTTTGTCGCGGTGCTGGTGCTGGCTCCGCTGCCTCTGGGCTCGTTCCGACCCTGGAGCGGCGCGCTGGCGGCGACGCTGCTGGGCCTGATCGCCACGGCCTGGGCTCTGGTCACGCTTCGCGCTCCCGAGACACCCGGTGTTTCCGCCCGGGTCCTGGCACTGCCCCTGGCCCTTTACGGCGCCGCGCTGATCTGGGGTCTGGTCCAGATTCTGCCTCTGGCGCCCGAGGGATGGGACCACCCCATCTGGGCGCAGGCCGAGGCAGCACTGGGGCCTTTGCCCCGCAGAATTTCCATGGCCCCGGCGGCCGGGCGCGACGCCCTGGCGCAATTGCTGGCCGATGGGCTGGCATTCCTCCTGGCGGTTCAGATGGGGCGCTCGCCACGCCGGGCCGCCCGTCTGGTCGAAGCGCTGGCTTTGGCCTCGGGTGCCATCGCCCTTTACGGGCTGGTGGTTTATTTTAGCGGCAGCGAAACCATCTTCTGGCTGGAGAAATGGGCCTACCGCGGCGACCTTACCGCGGTCCTGGTCAATCGCAATCACTATGCCACCCTGGCCGGGCTCGGCCTGCTGTGCTCGGTGTCCGCGTCTCTCGCCCGCTGGGAGCAGCGCGGTGGCCGTGAATGCCTGCGCGGCCTTTTGGGCGGCAAGGACCGCCTGACGGCCGGCTTACTGGCCAGCGGCGGGCTCACCGCGCTGGCCCTGCCCTTCACCCATTCCCGGGCGGGCATGGCCGTGGCGGTGTTGGGCCTGTGTCTGCTGCTGGTGCTGAGCCAGCAACGCAACTGGAAACGTCTGGCCATTCTGCTGGGACTGACCTGTGGTGCGGCCCTGATCGCGGTCCTCGAAATGGACGAGCGGCTGACGGAATTGGGTGCCGACGTGCCCCAGCGCATGCGGGTTTGGCAACTCTCGTGGGAATTGCTGGCCGAGCGCCCCTGGCTGGGCCAGGGCCTGGGCGCCTTTCCCGATGCTTTTCAGGCCATCCGGCCGGGCTCGATCACCCAGATCTGGACACAGGCCCATAATTCCTGGCTGGAACTCATGGTGGAGCTGGGCGCACCGGCGGCCTGCAGCCTGTTTCTGGCCGCCGGATGGGCTTGGCGCCGCTGCCTCGTCGCGGCGGTGCGGCGCCACCGGAACCGGGACCTGCCCGCCCTTGGGGCGGCGGCCGGATTGCTGGTAGGCGCCCACGCCCTGGTGGATTTCAGCCCTCAGATTCCCGCCGTTGCCTATGTCCTGGCCGCCATGATGGGAGTGGGAGTCGCCCAGTCCTGGTCCAGCCGGATGGGCTCGGTGGTTGAATGAGATGACCGAATTCGACCGCCTGCCTCCGGGCTTCCGCCTGTTGTGCCTGGCGGCACGCCCCCGCCGCGCCGTCCCCGACGAGGCCATCGCCGCGTGCGCCGCCGCCATTGGCGATTGGTCCCAGGTGGTGGCTGGGGCAACAAGCCATCACGTGGTGCCGCTGGTGGCCGATCTGGCCCTGCGACCGGGGGCAGCGGCCATGCCGGCCGCGGTCAGAAACGATCTGATCGGCCGTCGGGACCGGCAGGTCCGGCGCTGCCTGCGGCAAACGGCGGAGTTGATCCGCCTGACCCAGGCCATGGAAGCCAGCGGCATCCGCTGCCTGGCCCTCAAGGGCGTCGCCCTGTCCCAGCGGATCCACGGCGATCCGTCGCGGCGCGGTCTGGGCGATATCGACCTATTGGTGGATCCCCTGCGGTTCGACGCGGCGCGCACGCTGCTGGCCGGGCTCGGATACGCTCTAGACGACCCCAGGGTGGCGGCCAGCGGCATCGAGCGATCCGCCACCGCCGTCCGGGATCTCGCCTTCCGTCATGCCCACGGGCATCTGCTGGAACTGCATCAGCGTCTGACCCAGGACGAAAGCCTGCTGCCCTTTTCGTTCGAAACCTTGTGGCAGGGGCGGCGTACGGTCCCCGGGTGGACATGGCCGGTCTTCACTCTTTCCGCCGAGCACGAGGGGCTTTACCTCCTGGTCCATGGGGCCGAACACGGCTGGACCCGCCTGCGCTGGATCGCCGATCTGGCTCCCCTGTTCCAGGACGAGCCCCTGTACCGGGCTGCACAGGCCCAAGCCGCCGCCTTGGACCTTGGCCCGGGCATTACCGACGCACGGATTCTTTGCCGCCATCTGCTGGAAGCTCCCTCTCCCGCTGGGGAGGCGGAGAAGTCCCGTGCGGTGATCAAGCGCCATCATCGCTGGTTCGTCGCAGAAACGGCCTGGGTCCGTCCCCCGGCGCCCGACCAAGTGAATTGGTACCAGATGCGCGAGCTTCGGCTGCGATGGGGGCGCTACACGCTCCGCCGGACCTGGAAGGGGGCGGCGTCATGCCTGCTGGCCGACCTGTCCGAGCCGGTGGACTGGCACCTCTTCAACCTGCCGCCGGTCCTGCGCTGGCTCTATCCCCTGCTGCGGCCCCTGGGCTGGCTGATCCGCCGCTATCGGGCACGCCGCCAGCCCGAACCGGTCAGGGCGGGCCGTGGAGGTAAGGTTCCTCGGGATTGAGACGGTGGATGGCATAGCTGCGGGTGAAGTGCTCCCAATCTTCCTGGGACACCGCCTTGAGGTAGGGCGCGATTTGATCGTACCCGCCGCGCCGCGCCGCCACCATGGCCAGCCGCCCGGTTTGCCAGCGCCACAACGCCAGAACCAGACGCCCGAAAGCCTGCTTATCGCCATCGTCCATGTAAGGCCACAACCGTAGCCCCAGGTCGACCCGGCGGGGCGTGGCATCGTATTCCAGGGCGTTGGTCAGGGCCGACAGCCGCAGGGCCCTTGCCGCGTCCGGCCCCGGCGGCAAGTCCAGGGCCAGACGCATCCAATTTACTGAATCGCCCGGGGCCAGCCGGGCAGCCCGGCGCAGGGCCTCCACCTCGGCAGGGCGATCGAAGCGCCGCTTATTGATGCGGGCCGACAGGCGCTCCAGGCGGTCCGACGTGGAAAAGGTCTCGGCCCAGGCGACGGCCGCCCCCAGCTCCGCCACCCGGTCGACGGGCATGGCGCCCCCCTCGGCGAGGGCTTGCATGGTGGCGTGGTGGGGCAGCAGTGCCAGCTCGCGCAGGGCCGCCGGCCCGACCAGACCCATCAGGATCAGCCCCAGGAAGCCAACGAGAACTGCATCTGGTCGACGGCGAAGGGCATTCATCTCAATCGGCGTAATAGCCCTTGTAGCGGCCATAATAATAGCCGATGTCGCCATACCCGTAGCGGGCATGCTTCTTGAGGTGAACCTTGGTCAGCATGGCGCCGGCCAGACTGACCTGGACATCGCGCAACTGACGCAGGGCGTTGACCACCGCTTCGCGCGGGGTCTGGTCCCACAGGACGCAGAACACCGTCTTGTCGGCCAGCCGTCCTAGAACCTGGGCCTCGGCCACCGGAATGACCGGGGGACAGTCCAGGATCACCAGATCGTAGATCCCCCGCAGGGTGTGGAGCAGATTCTCCATGACCGCGGAGTTCAGCATATCGAGCGGTGCCCGGTCCATGTTGCGGGCCGGCAGGATATCCAGGTCCGAGGACTGGTCCCGCAAGACGGCGGCGCGCAACTCGACCTTGCCCCCCAGCACATCGTCCAGGCAGTGCTCCGGCTGGATCTCCAGCAGCTTGGCCACCGACGAGCGGCGCAGGTCGCAATCGACCAGCACCACCCGGCTGCCCAGCAGCGCCACCGTCCGCGCCAGGGACAGGGCGGTCATGCTCTTGCCCTCGCCGGGAAAGGACGACGTGATGGCCACAACCCGGGGCGAACTGTTGGGATCGCTGTGGCAAAGACTGATCCATAGCCCGCGCAACGCTTCGGCAAACGCCGAAGTCGGACGGTCGATGAGGTATTTTGCCACCGGCTTCTTGTCGACGAAGGGAATCATGCCGATGGCCGGCAGTCCGGTGACGTCCTCCAGCTCCTCCCGCGTACGGAAGGTATTGTCCAGCCGTTCAAGCACCAGCGCCAGAATCGTTCCCAGCAACAGACCGACGACGGTCATGGCCAACTGGATTAGGCCTTTGCGGGGAAAGGCCGGCGAATAGGGCCGCACGGCGCGCGAGATGATGCGGGCGTCGGGCTGCTGAACCTGTTCCTGCTCGGAGGTTTCCTTAAAGCGGCTGAGGAAGTTCTCGTAGAGAATCCGGTTGGCCTGGGCCTCGCGTTCCAACTCGCGCAGGTGGACCTCCGACCGGTTCTGCTCCTTGACGGTTCCCTCCAACTGGCGGATGCGATCGAGAAGTGCCGATTCACGAGCCCTGACCACATTGTATTCATTATGAATACCCTGACTGAGCTTGGAAATCTCCACGTTGATCTTGGCCCGCAGCTCGTTCAGCTCGGCAACGCCCTTGATCATCTTCGGATGCATGTCGCCATAGCGGGTCGACATATCCGAGATTTCCCGCATCAGGGTGGTTTCCTGCTCCCGCAGCCGCTGGATCAGAGGCGACTCGATCATTTCGTCGGCCGCCTCGGCGCCCCGGTTGGACCGGATCAGAGTCTCGAGCCGGGCGACCTTGGCCTGCAGTTCGGAACGCCGGCCCTGAGTCTGGATCAGTTGGGTGTTCAACTCGGCCAGTTGCTGGTGGGTGGGCAGCACGCCCTTGCTGTCGATGAGCCCGGAGCTTCCCCGGTATTGGGCCACCGCGCGCTCGGACTGGGCCACCGCGTTGCGCAGGTCCTCCAGGCGCTGGTTCAGCCAGACGGAGGCGCTCCGGGTGGCCTCGAACTTGGAGTTCAGCTGATCGAGGACATATTGCTCGGCCAGGGCGTTGGTCAACTGAGCCGCCTTGGCCGCGTCCTCGGACCGCACCGAGACGTTGATCACCATGGATTGCGGCACCGGCACTGCGGTAACCCGGCCCACCAGCGTGGTGACCACGCCGGCCCGCATGGCGCGTTCGGCCTCCTCGGGACCGAGGTCCTGCTGCTTGGGCGCGCTCAGCCAGGACATCAGGCTGTTCAGCGCGGCGGCCACACCGCTTTTGGCGGGGCGAAGCGACGGGTTGAACTCCGGGTCCTTGTACAGATCCAGGGAGGCGGCCACCCGTTCGGCCACATTCCGCGAGCGGATCACCTCGACCTCGGACAGGACGGTGGTCAGTTGCGGCTGCGATGTGGTGATGACCTCCTTGAGGTCCAGCACCCGGGTCTTGCGGGTGTCGATCATCACGCTGGCCATGCCGGCATAGATCGGCGTCAGCAGCATCAGGAACAGCCAGGTGGCGATGAACACGCCGCCCGCCACGGCGAACACCAGAAAGCGGCGGCGCCACAGCACACGTATTTGTTGCCTGAGATCAATATTGAAACCGTCCGTCCGCGTCGCAGACGCATTGGAGATCGGGCGAACGGGATAAATTTCGTTCATGCTGACGTTCTTTCTGGTGCACGCTACGAACCTGGGGCGATATTAAGGGAAAGCCCCGACCGTTTCTAACTCTAATCGCTTTGGAAAGTCCTCAATCCCCGTATGTCCATCCTGGAAACCCTGATCCGGCCGTTCCGGCGAAACCGCGGGATCGCCCGGCCGTTCCGCCCCCCCGACGGGACGAGGATTTATGCCTTCGGCGATGTCCATGGCCGCGCCGATCTGCTGCAATCACTGATGGATTCCGTCGTCGGCGATCTGGCCCGAGCCGAACGGTCCTGGGATCGCTGCGAGGTGGTGGGACTTGGCGACTATCTGGATCGTGGCCCCCAGTCGCGCCGGGTCCTGGATCTGTTGATCGGTGCCGCCCTTCCAGCGGGTTGCCGCCTGACCGCCCTTCGGGGCAACCACGAGGACGCCTTCCTGCACGCCCTGGCCGACCCCATGGCCATTCCCGACTGGCTGGAATACGGCGGAGCTGCCACCCTGGTCAGCTATGGCGTCGTCCCCATCGCCGGCGCCCCCAGCCGCGAGCGCTCGGAACGCATGCAGGCCGAACTGGCCGCCGCGCTGCCCCCCGCCCACAAGGCCTTTCTGGCGGCGATGCCGACATCGTTGCGGCTGGGAGATTATCTCTTCGTCCATGCCGGCGTGCGGCCGGGGCGCCCCCTGGAGCAGCAGGCCCCCGAGGATCTGCTGTGGATCCGCCACGAATTCCTGGCCAGCCGCCGATTCCACGGCGCCATGATCGTCCACGGCCACCACATCGTTCCCCAGCCGGAGATCCTGGACAACCGCATGGGCATCGACACCGGCGCCTATTGCACCAATGTGCTGTCCTGTCTGGTTCTGGAGGGGGACACGGCCGGGCTGATCCAGGCTACGCCGGCCGGGATCAGAAGAAGCGCTCTCCCACCCAGATGACGTCGCCGGGCATGACGGTGCTTTCCATCTGGCCCTTGATCTCGGTCTTGCCCTGGGCGCCCTCGCGGGTGATCTTGATGTCTTTCTTGTCGGCGCGGTAGGTAAAGCCGCCGCCGATGGCCGCCGCGTTGACCACGGTCATGCCGTTGACATAGGGATAGGACCCCGGCTGGTTGACCTCGCCCAGAATGAAGAACGGCCGGTAATTCAAAACCTCGACCGAGACCTTGGGATCACGCAGGATACCCTGGCGCAGGCGCTCGGCCAGCAGGCCCGAAGCCTGACTGAGATTCTTGCCGCCCAGGGGGATTTCTCCGACCAGCGGCATGGCCAGGGTGCCCGAGCCCCCGATCTCGAACTCCCCCGACAGATCCGGCTCACCGAAAACGGTGATCTTGACCTTGTCGTTGGGGCCCAGAACATAGGCCAAGTCGGCGGCCCAACCGACCGAAGAGCATCCCGCCACCAGCAGGACGGCCACGATACGCAACCACCGCATCCGCATCATTCCTTGAGTCCGCGAGGAGGCTACAGGGTAGGACGCCGCCGCCTCGTGAGCAATCAATACTGCACGCCCAGCTTCAGGAAGGTGGAGTGCTCGAGATACTGGCCGGTGGACAGATTATTATCCTGCCGGGCGGCGTGATAATCGAGGGCGGTATAGAGATAGCGGTTGATCTTGTAAGTGCCCGTCATGCCGCCGCTCCACAGCTTATCGTGGCGACCCAACCGCATATAGGCGGTCTGGGTCAGGGCGCCGTCCGCCTCCAGGATGATATTGCGCTGCAATTCGTGGGCGACGGAAACGTCATAGCGGGTGGCGAGATTGCCGGCCGAGTAACGCGAGGTGGTTTCGTTGATGGTCCGCTTGATCCCTCCCTTGACGGTGGTCAGGCCGGTGGGAGTCCAGGTCAAGGACGCCCCGGCGCCCGGACCTTCCACGTCGCGATAGATGGGATCGTTGTAGTACTGCATCAGGTACGAGGCGAACACCTCGCCGCGCAGCGCCCCGGAGATCTCGATCTCGGTGCCCACGCGGTTTTCCCAGCCATGGGAATCGCGGTGCGTGCCATTGGCATCGGCGGTGTCGTAGCGCCGGTCGTTATAGATAACCTCGGCAAAGGCGGTGTATTCAGGAATAATCTCGTAGCCCACGCGCTGGCGCAATTCGCCCACCCGGCGGTTGCGGCCCGTATTGTTGGCCATGGTGCCGTCGGCCTTGCGCACGTCCCAGAACTGGTATTCGGTGACCTCGGCCTCTGTGCGCAGTCGGATGCGCGGGCCGTGATATTCGGCCCCCAGCATGGCGCCCTGGGTCTGGGTCTTGGTCGGCGTGATGCCGCCGACGTCGTCGGGTGAGGAACGGGCCTCGTGCCCGGCGTTCCAGTTGACCCTGCCGCGCAGGAGCAACTCGCTGGTCACATCCAGCTTGCCGTTGGCACCGGCGGTGTAGTTCTCCACATCCTCGCCCCAGAAGCGGCGGTGACGCTTGATCTCGCTGTTGGCGTAGAATTCCAGCTCGTGGACATTCCAGTCCGATTTCAGCCGGAGCCCGGGCGTCACCGTGGTGACCAGTTCCTTGCGGTGATTGTTCTGCTCGTAATACAGGTTGCTGGTGAACCGCTCGGTGGCCTCCAGGGTCGGAAGAAACTTGAAGCCGCCCAGATCCACCCCCTTGGCGGCGTAATCTGGCTGATCGCGCTTGGTCACCTCCTGGTCGCGCAGAAGATTGTTCTTCTCCGACGGGGTCAGATCTTCCGCTTTCGGAGTGGGCTGAGCCAGAACCGGGGATGCGACACCCACGGCCACCAAAGCCGCCAGCGAGGTACGAAGCAGAAAGGACATGAAGCGAACACTCTCGACATGAGGGTGGAAATCGGAGACTGGAGGATAAGGATCAGCTAGGCGACGTATTGACGACCGGCTTCTCGATCACCGGCTTGTTCTTGTCGCCCAGGTCCACAAAGGTGACATCCTGTCCCTTATCCAGCTTCTGGCCGTTCTGACGGATCAGCACCACGTCAGCGACCGGCTTGGTATCGGAGCTTTCCACCTGGACGGTGACCTGCGCGCCCACCACCTTGGACGCACCCTGGGACACAGCGTTCTGCACCATGGTGGCGATGTTGGCCACCGGCACGATGTTGTTGAGGACCAGCGACTCGACCACGCCGGAGGCGATGGCGCGAGCCACCTCGCCCACCCGGGCCTCGTTCTTGCCGGCGCCGGACACCATGGCCGCCGTGCTCGACTGGATCAGTTGTCCCGCCTGCGCCGGGTTCCCCTGGGCAATGCCCTGGGTAAGACCGGCACCGAAACTTTGCAGCACCGCGATGCTTTGCCCCGCGCTGACCCGGGCGCTCAGGGAGGACGCGACCCTTTCCACCAGCAGATTCAGGGCCGCCGCCCCACGGGTCGACGCACTCCGGCCCAGGGCCTCGGCGAACTGGCGCATGAAGGCGGGATTGCCGATCTGGGCCGCCGTCAGCCCGGCGATGATCCGGTCGGCATTGCCCGACTGAATGGCCGCCTGCAGCGCAGGGGGCAAGGCCACCGCCTGTTGGGCCTGGGTTCCCGCGCCCCCCTGGGACGATGGCGGAGTCTGGGCGAGACCCGTCGTGGACAGGACCGCGACGAGGGTGCCGGCCGCTACACTCGGCAGAATCCGGGATGCGAATCGCATGAGGCCAACTCCTTGTGCCAAGAAACGAGCCGTTCTTCCCGTTTCGGATGAGAATGTCATCAAGTTCTAAAGAGCAAATTAATAAAAAGATGCACACCCCGTCAATCGCACAACGAAAAATCCCCCCGGGAGAGAAGTAACATTTTGTGTCGGCCGAAAAGGCCAGACATCAAAACGCCCCCCGCGCCGACAGCACCACTTCCACCGTACGCGCCAGAACGTATGAATCTATCCAGAATGACCAGTTACGAATGTAATAAGCGTCATATTCCACCTGTTGCAGCACCGTGCTGTGGCTGCGCCCGGAAATCTGGGCCCAGCCGGTGATGCCCGGCCGCACCTGCTGACGCAGCGCCACCAGGGCCGGGGAAATTTCAGCCAGATGATAGGCCGGCAGGGGACGCGGCCCCACCAGGCTCATATGACCCAGCAGCACATTGAGCAGTTGCGGCAGTTCGTCGATGGAGAAGCGGCGCATGAAGCGGCCGATTCCCGGAATGATCCTCGGGTCGTCCTCCAGCTTCATCCGGGACTTCCATTCACCCTGGGTTCGCGCATCCTGGCCCAGCACCTCGTCCAGCCGCGTCTCGGCATCGGGGGTCATGGAGCGGATCTTCCACAGCCGGAACGGCCGCCCGCCCAACCCCTCGCGCTGCTGCCCGTAGAACGCCGGTCCGGGCGAGATCACCTTGACCGCCAGGGCAAAGGCGGCGATCACCGGCAACGCCAGGGGCAACGCCAGGAGAACCGCAACCAGATCCAGGCTGCGCTTGAGCATCCGGTTCACCGGATACAGCAGGTTGTTGCGCATTCCCAGCCCCAGGCCCAGGCCCGTTTCCAGGGAGGATACGCCCAGACTGCGCCCGCCCAGGTCGGGAATGACCACCATGCGCCGGAACGGCAATGAATCCGCCGCCTCGGCCAGACTTAGCTCCCCCCGGAGAGGCAACAGAATCGCCATCTCCGCGTCGTTCCAATGCCCCTCGCCGTCCAGCGGCCAATTGCCAATCCCGGCGGGAATCCACCCCAGATCCGGTCGCGCCGACAGCGCGGCCGCCGTCATCCGACACCGTTCGGGATCGCCCAGCAACACCACCTTCTCGCCCCACAGCCCGAGCCGCAGCAAGGTCCGGCGAGCCCAGGCATGGGTTATGGGCAGCCCCACCACGGCCAGAGCCATGGCGACGACCAACACGCCCCGCGACCATTGCCCGTTCTGCCCCAGGTGGTCGTAGACGTCCATCAGGCCGAACCCGACCAGCACGACCAGAGTCCGCCGGCGCAGGCGATCCACCGGCGACAGACCATAGCCAGGATAGAGCCCCCAGACCAGACAGCCCAGCGGAATGACCAGAACTGCCAGATGAATGCCATGAAACGTCACCGGCGCCAGGGAGATGGGGAACCAGACGGATACCGCCTCGCGCAGCCACATTCCGAGCAGCACGAAAAGCTCCAGTGTCAGCACATCGGCCGCGATCAGCAAAGGCACCACCGCCCGCCCGGCCATGCCAACCCGGTCGGCGCCGCTCGCCCGCAACTCACTCTCCCGCATAACCAATCTCATTGAGCCAGTTAGCCATCCCTGTTCGCAACATTGCAAGCAACAATAGACGTCATAATGACACATTCCCAGCGAAAGCGTGCCGAACCATCCTCCGCACCTCGCCCCTCAAGCCGGAATGGGGGTGCAGCAGAAGAACGCCGCCCAGGCAAATGCCGCCACACAGCATGGTCAGGACCAGGCGATAGCCCGGCGAGCCATCCGCACCGGCCGCCAGGGCCATGACGCCGCCCACCGGCAGCGCCACGCTCAGCGCCAGAAGCGGCGGCACCAGCACCGCCGCGAACGCCAGGCCGGCGGCCCGGGACGCCAGGGCCAGCAACGCCAGGGCGCTCGCCCCCTCGGCCAGAACGGCTCCGGCCAGCAGCCATCCCAGTTCCGTGGGCCGGACGACGCAGATCCAACTCAGCAACAGGACAAGGACACAGATGCGTTGCATCATGTTGTGGTACAAGCCCCCCTGGGCCTCCACCAACCCTCCGGCCAACATGGCGACCGATCGCAGACCGGCCAGTACCGCCAGCAGCCTCAAGGGCTCCACCAGGGCGGACCAGCCGCCGCCGAACACGGTCAGGACCAGGGGCTCGGCCGCTGCCGCCACGCCGGCGGCCAGGGGGAGCACCAGGCACAGCACTCTTCGGCAGGCGGACAGGAAGGCCTGGGGAATGCGGCCCCGCTCCTCCTCGCCCATGCGGCCATAGACCGGCAACAGCACCCGCCCGGCACCGGCCGTGATCAGCTCCAGAGCCACCAGGGTCAGCAGGGCGCCCCGATCGAACAGCCCCGCCGCCCCAGCCCCCATCAGGGTCGCGGCGGACAGGGGAATCATCTGGGCCTGGGTCGAGTCCAGAAGCCTGATGAGGGAGAAATTGACCCCCACCCGCAGCGCCGCACCGATGGCGGGCCAGCGGGACCGGCGAGGCAGGCGAGGCGGCTGCCGCCAAAGGGCGATGGCCAGACCGGCGGCCACCTGCCCCAACGCCCCCGCCACCAGGGCCCACACCCCCCACCCCGCCCAGGCCAGCGGCAGGGTGACGGCACCTTGCCCGACCAGCTTGCCGACCAGGGACATGATGGCCAGGGCGCGGAAATCCATTTCACGGTTGAGCCAGGCCAGGGCGGCGGTGTTAAGGCCTCCCAGCGGGGCCAGAAGCGACAGGGCGCGCAACACCCAGACCCCCTCCCCGGAAAATCCGACAAAGGCCGCCACCGAGGGCGCAGCCAGCCAGACCGCGGCCACGATGACCAGATTGCCGGCCAGACCGACCAGGGCCACCCCCCACAGATCGGCGGCATCCAGGTCTCGGTTGCGTACCGCCAGAAGGCCGACCCCCAGATCGGACAGATAGGACAGATAGGACACCAGGCCGGTGGCCACCGCCGCCATGCCATAGGACTCGGCGGAGACCAGGCGGGCGGCCAGGGCCGCGAAGGCGACCTGCAGGACCAGATTGGCGGCCATCCCGCCATAGGACCACCGCAGCGACCGGGCAATGTCCAGACTCACCCGGCGCTCCCGTAAAGGGTCAGCAAGCCCTCGAACCCGTTCATGCGGCCATAGATGCGGCGAGCGTCCTCCGCATCGAGCAGGGCCAGCCGGCGCACCTCCCCCAAATCCTTCTGGCGAAGCCGGATCACCGCGGCGGCGATGGATTCGGCGTCCAGGCCGCACCATTCGCCGGCGCGGCTGTGGGGGGCCAGTTCCGACAGCCCTTCGACCCGGCTGAGAACGCAGGGAATCCCCATGACCTGGGCTTCCACTGCCGCAAGGCCGAGACCCTCGGTGATGGAAGGCATCACAAAGGCATCGGCGGCTGCCAGAACCGTGTGAATCCCGTCCACCACGCCCAGCATCCGGACCCTTGCGTCCAGCCCCAGCCGCTGGGCGAGGGCCCATTCCTCCGCCTCCAGCGGTCCGCCCCCGGCGTGAAGGTAGATCACATTGTCCGGCAACAGGGGCAAAGCCCGGATGATCGCCGCATGGTTCTTGATGTCGTGGCACCGCCCCGCCGACACCAGCACGAACTGGCCGGCGGCACAGCCCAGCGCCGCCCGCGCCGCGGCGCGCCCAGCCTCGTCCACCAACGGAAAGCGACGTTCGTCGATCCAATAGGGGGTCTGGCGACAGGGATTGCCGAACCGCCACATCTCATGGGCGATGACATCGGGCCCAGGCGCGGTACAGACCACGCCCAGGCGCCAGGACAGCCAGCGCTGCACCCGCCGGCGCAGCCGTAGCCCACCCTCGAAGCGGAAGATATTGTTGACCGTCCGGAACACCTTGGCCCCGGCCAGGGTGGCCAGCAATCCAAACCAGAAATTGGCCCGCTCGCAATGGATGTGGATCACGTCGAAGCGTTGTGTGCGAAAGAACCGCCAGACATCGAGAAAGAATCCCGGATGGCGCCGGAAGGGCACATGGTGCACCACATAGCCAGCGGCCCGCATCTCGTCGGCGAAAGGCCCCTCGTCCTCTTCGCCCGTCGCCAGGATGTGGGCGGACCAGCCGCGTCCGGCCCATTCCGGACCAATGGCGCGCATCATGGTCTCGATGCCGGAATGTGTCAGCCTGGCCAGAATAATGACGACGCTACGTGTCACGGATCGATTCTTTCGGCTCTGCCCCGCCCAGCCCGGTGCGAAAGCTCTAGACCGCAGCGGCGGTGCCGTTATATACCATTGGGCGCAGATGGAAAAGGTTTTGAATGGACGAGGTTGTTGCCATAGCCATTATACTGGCGGCGGCTTTATTCTTCGCCACATCGCTGTTCTCACGGCGGTTGACGGCTGTATTCATCCTGGCGATATCGATCACAGATCTTCACCTCGTCTCACCCATTCACATTCCAATCGAGCCTGGAACTACAATCCATGGCACAGATATTTTCTTTATTTCACTGACAATCGCCACGCTCATCCGTCTAATTTCCCTGCGTCGAATAGATGGCTTGACGTTGCTGTGGGTGCTGCTAACCACATATCTGGGACTGGCCTTTCTCCACGGAGCCCTGTCCTACGGGCTGCAGACGGCGGTGGCCTCGTACCGGGCTTCCCTGTATCTGACCGTCGGGGTCAGCTACTTCGCGCTGTTCCAGCACGACAGGAACGATACGATCTGGACCCTGAATCTGGTTATCCTGGCCGGACTGGCAGTGGTGCTTTTCGCCATTGCGGCCTGGCTGGTGCCCGAATGGCGACCGCAGGACCCCGGCCATATGGCCTTGTCCAGCCAGGCCTACGAGCGCAGCCGCGTGCTGCCCGCCCAGGCCGCCCAATTTATCGCCCTCGCCGCCTTGCTCAGCCTGCCATCCTGGCTTCAGGTGGGTTCAAGCCTGTGGTTGCGCCTGGCTACTCTTCCCTTGCTGGCGGTCTCCATCTTCTTGTTCCACCGCTCGGTCTGGGTCATGCTGGCGGTCAGCGTGCTGGTCACGCTGGCGGCCTCGGGACGTGGCGCCGTGAGGGCGTTCGTCGTCGTCCAGTTCCTGCTGGTCGCCCTGGCCCTGGTATGGCTGCTGCTGGTCGGCCTGGATATGGATATCCTCTCGGCGTCCCTGCGCACGGCAGTCAATGAAGCCGTCGACCTGGACAACAACACGCTGGACTGGCGCATCCAGGGCTGGCGTATCCTGGTGGAGCGGGCCATTTCCGACGGCCCGCTGTCCATCTTGTTCGGAGCCGGGTTCGGCATCGGATACGAGCGAAACATCGCTCAGTTATATGTGACGGCCTCGCCCCACAATTACTATGTCGAGTTGTTCCTGACCTCAGGGCTGTTGGGATGCGGCCTGTTCGTTCTATCCATCCTGTCCGTATTCAGACGGGCGCTGTCCCAGGCGCTCCACGGGGGGGCCAATGAAATGCTGGCGCTGCCGGGGATGGTGATCGGCGTGGTGGTGTACAGCGCCAGTTATTCGCCCCAATACGACACGGCGCTGATTCTTGGGCTGATTCTGGCTCTTCCCGCCATACCCCGCCGCCGCCCGATTCCGGAAGGCGTTTCCCAACCGGCGCCGCCATGATCGGTCGGTGCCTTGTCGCCCTCCTTGCCTGCCATAACCGGCGGACCGTCACCCGGGCCGCCCTGGAGACCCTGTTCCGCCAGGCCCTGCCGCCGGATCTGTCCCTCGACGTGATCCTGGTCGATGACGGCAGTTCCGACGGCACCTTCGAGACTGTCGCCGAGCGGTTCCCTTCCGTCCGCCTGCTCCGCGGCGACGGCAGCCTTTACTGGAACGGCGCCATGGCCCTGGCGCAGAAGGCGGCCATGGCAGACGCCGCCGACGCCCACCTCTGGCTGAACGACGATGTGGTCCTGGCCGAGAACGCCATCGCGGACCTGCTGGCGGTCCACGACGGCGAGATAGCGGCCGGACGCCGCCCCCCCATCGTGGTCGGCGCCATGGTCGATCCGGAATCCGGTTGTCCCACCTATGGCGGGCATGTCCGGCGCCCGGGTCTCCACCCCTTTCGCTTCGCCCGGGTCTTCGCCTCGGGTCAGGCCGCCACACCCTGCGACAGCTTCAACGGCAATTGCCTGCTGGTTCCGCGCTCGGCCTTCGGCGTTCTGGGCCCCATCGATGACGCTTTCGCCGGCGGACAGCCCCTGGGCGACATCGATTACGGGCTGCGGGCCGGACGGGCCGGCATTCCCATGCTGGTCGCCCCCCGGCCGGCGGGCCGCTGCAAGGCCAACCATGGCGGCTCTCCCTGGGAAACCCCAGGGCGGCCCCTTGGCGAGCGCCTTGCGTCCCTGTCCGGTCCCTTGGGTCCGGCCAGACGCCAGACCGCGACCTTCTACCGCCGCCATGGCGGCTGGGCCTGGCCGTTCTGGTGGGCGACCCATGTCGGCCGCTGCCTATGGGCGGGCTTCCGCCCCCGGGCAAGGCGACGGGAACGGCCGCGGCTGGCCATGATCGAGCCGGTCCTGCCCTGGTACCGCCTGCCCCTGCTGACCCGGCTGAGGGATAGCGGGCAGATCGACGTCGAGGTCTTTCACGGCACGTCCCACCCCGAGGGAGAGCCCGATTGCGACCCGCCACCCGCCATCCGCCACCACCGGTCCCGGAATTTCTATTGGCCCCGGGGGGGGGACCGCATCCTCTGGTGTAACGGTGTCTGGAAAGTCCTGTTCGGTGGCTACGACGTCGTCTTGATGGCCGAACACGTCTACACCGCGTCCAACTGGCTGATCTGGCTGGCGTCCAGGCTGCTCGGCCGCCCCAGGATCATCCTGACCGGCCATTTCAACCTGGACGCCAAGCCGGAAAACCTGATCGCCCGCCTGCGCCGCGCCTGGATCAGGGGGGCCGATTACCTGGCCGCCTACACCTCATCGGGCGAGCGGCAATGCCGGGCCATCGGCATTCCGCTCCACCGTATCGAGGTGCTGGGCAATACCCTCGACGTGGAAGCCATCCGCACCCAGGCCGCTTCCGTCCAAGGGACACGGCCCGCGCCGGCCGAGGGAGGACCGGCCGTCTTTCTGTTCATCGGACGCCTTTATCGCGACAAGATGGCGCCCCTGGCCGCCGAAGCGGTGGCGACCCTCAATGGCATGGGCCATCCGGCCTTGCTGCTGGTGGTGGGAGAGGGGAGCGATCGGGCGGAACTGGAACGCCTTGCCCGCGAAGGTAGCCCGGTGCGGGTCCTGGGCGAGTGCAGGGACCCGGCGGATCTCGCCCGCCTGTTCGCCCAGGCCCAGGCCGCCATCATGCCCGATGCGGCGGGCCTCGCGGTGGTGCATGCCTTTGCCCATGGAATCCCGGTCGTCATCGGCCCCGGCAGCCGCCACAGGGTCGAGGTCGAGTACCTCCGCCACGGCGAGAATGGCTTGCGGGCCGAGGCGCTGACCGCCCGCTCCCTGGCTGAACAGATGCGCCGGCTGCTGACCGAGCCCGGTCTGGCCGACGCCCTGCGCGCCGGCGCCGAAAGAACCGCCGACGGCCTGAGCATGGACCTTTACGCCCAGCGCCTGGAAGCGCTGGTGGCAAGGGCGGCCCGTGACTGAGGCCTCACTCACCACCTCATGGGACGACGGCCACCCCCTGGACCTGATCCTGGCGGAGATGCTGATCCGCCACGGCATCGCCGGCACCTTCTACGTGCCCATCGCCAACAGCGAGGGACGCCCGACCCTCGACGCCGCCCAAGTGCGACAATTGGCGGCGGCGGGGTTCGAGATCGGCAGCCACACCCACGACCATCTGCGGCTCGACCGCCTGGATCTGGCGGAGATGCTGGATCAGGTGACGCGGGGCAAGGAGGAGCTGGAGCAGCGCCTGGGCCAGCCGGTGAGCGGGTTCTGCCCCCCCGGCGGACGGGGAATGGCCCGCCTGCGGCCCCACGCGGCCCGACTGGGCCTGACCCACGCGCGCACGGTGGAAATGTTCCGCCTCGACGAGGGTCACGACTCCTTCGCCCGCCCCACCACCCTGCAGGTCTACCCCCACGGCGCCGCCGCCTTGATGAGCAACTGGGGTCGCCGGGGGCTGGGGGGCCAGCGGCTAGGACTGTGTCTGGGCTGTCTGGCCCGCCCCGGCCTGGAGGCGCGGCTGGACTGGCTGCTGGACGAGGCCTTGCGCACCGGTGGCACGTTGCACCTCTGGGGACATTCCTGGGAAATGGAGCAAGGCGGGCTGTGGCCGGTGCTGGACCGCTTTCTCGCCCGTGCCGCCAGGGCCATTCCCGCCACCCGCCGGGTGGACAACGCCACCGCTTTCGCGAAGGGTGGCCCGTGCGCATCCTGATAATCCACGAACGCTATCGCCAACGCGGCGGCGAGGACGCGGTGTTCGACACGGAATCCGCCCTGCTGGAAGAACGTGGCTGCGTGGTGGAACGGCTGGTGGCCGATAATGACCACATCGATGAGACACGGGGAGGACTGGCCCTGGCCGCCAATGCCGTCTGGTCCACGGACGGACGCGGCCGGGTCCGGCGGAAGGTCCAGGAGTTCCGCCCCGACATCGTCCATATCCACAACTGGTTCCCCCTGTTTTCCCCCGCCATTCACGGCGCCATCCGGGCCGAGGGGGTGCCGGTGGTCCAGACCCTGCACAATTTCCGGCTCATGTGCCTGAACGGCCTGTTCCTGCGCGATGGCCAGCCTTGCGAGGATTGCCTGGGCAGTCCCCTAGCGTGGCGTGGCGTGCTGCGGCGCTGTTACCGCGACGACACCAAGGCCAGCGCCGCGGTGGCGGCGATGAATTGCTGGCACCATTTGGCGGGCACCTGGCGCCGGAACGTGGACCTGTTTCTGGTCGGGTCGGACTTCGCGCGCCGGCGCTTCGTCGCCGCCGGTCTTCCGGCCGAACGTATCGCGCTCAAGCCCAATACCGTTTGCGATCCCGGCGCGGAAGCCGCGTCCTGGCGGCGCCCCCGCCGCGGAGCCGTCTTCCTCGGCCGCCTCAGCCCGGAGAAAGGTATCGCCGACCTGATCCGGGCCTGGCGGGACATGGGGCACCGGCTGACCATCGTGGGTGATGGTCCTCTGGCAGCCGCGTTGCGGGCCGAGGCCTCCTCCGAGGTGGATTTCGCCGGCTGGCAGGACCCGGCCCGGGTTTCCTCCATCCTGTCCGAGGCCGCCTTGCTGTGCCTCCCGTCACGTTGCTACGAGCAATGGCCGCTGGTGGTGGCCGAGGCGGCAGCCCATGGCCTCCCGATCCTGGCCTCGGATCTTGGGGCGCTCGAATCCCTGGTCGAAGAGGACGTCACCGGAAAGCGCGTCACGCCCGGAGATGTCGACGCCTGGCGCGATGCGGCACGCACCCTTCTCGACAGCCCCGCGCTTCTGGCCGCCATGGGCCAAAACGCCCGCCAGGTCTATGCCTGCCGTTACAGCCCCCAGGTGGTCACCGACCTTCTGCTCGGCCATTACGCCCGCCTGCGGGCCTCGCCGCCATGACCCACATCCCCAGCATCCTGATCGCGGGAGTCCGCGTCGATTCGCCCAGCTTCGCCGGGACCCTGGACTGGACCCTGAACCGGATCACGGAGAGAAGCGGCGGCTATATCTGCCACCTGGGTGCCCATGGCGTGGTCGACGCCCAGCAAGACGCCGTCCTGGCCCGGGCTCTGGCCGGCGCCGCCCTGGCCCTGCCCGACGGCATGCCCCTGGTCTGGCTGGGGCGATGGTTGGGCCTGAAATCCGAGAGAGTCTATGGCCCGGACTTCATGCGGAGCCTGCTGGCGGCCACAGGGGATGGGCGTTGCCGCCACTTCCTGTTCGGCTCCACCCCACAGGTGCTACGGGACCTGGAACGGCGCATCAGGGCGGACTATCCGGGGGCCACCATCGCGGGCTGCCTGTCGCCGCCCTTCGGCCCTTCCAGTCCGGAGGAGACCGAGGCCCATCTCCATGCCATTCGCAACGCCGGGGCGGATGTGGTCTGGGTAGGACTGGGGGCGCCCCGCCAGGAGAAATGGATGGCGGACGTCACCGCCCGCCTGCCCGGCATCCTGCTGTTCGGCGTGGGAGCGGCCTTCGATTTCCTGTCGGGGACCAAGCCCCAGGCACCGGCCTTTGTCCGCCGAAGCGGCCTGGAATGGGCCTTTCGCTGGCTGTCCGAGCCGCGACGCCTGACCAGCCGCTACGGGCGGGTTATTCCCGTCTTCCTGTGGCTCGCCGCCAGGGAGCTGTGGTCAAGACGCCAGAACCGACCGGTATAGGGCCAGATACTCCTCGACCACCCGGTCCATGGTGAAGCGGGTGCGGACCGCGTCCCACCCGGCCCGACCCGTCCGCTCCCAGGTTTTCGGGTCGGACAGCAGAGCAATGCAGGCCTGGGCTATGGAGCCCGGCCGGCGCGCCTGGGCCAGCACGCCGTTGGCGCCCTGCCCCAGCATCCAGGCCGATGCGGAAGCCTCCGCCGCG